>NZ_JBBNAM010000363.1:0-26482 GCF_037994425.1 Phyllobacterium sp. | reverse complement strand
CGGGCGAGATTTTCATCGAACTGACCGAACAGCGCACTCGCCAGCCGGTTATTGTCAAATGTCAGTACGATATGCGCCAGGTCCGAGGCCCCTGAGGGAGCGGGTTTCAGCTTTTCGGTGGCGTTCAAACGGCTCTCCTAAAGAAGTGTTCAGCCTTATATAGTCCCATTCCTCTCCGAGTTCATCTCCCGCACGCCAATCAGGCTGTTCGTGCCCGTGTCGATGATTCGTACGTTGATAATGTCGCCGATTCGACCGCCGTGTACATCGATAATTACAGGTTGTAACCAGGGGGATCGTCCAACCATCTGTCCGGGCATCCGGCCGACCTTCTCGATCAGCACATCCATGCTTGTCCCGATGAGGCTGCGCTGGAAAGCATATTGCTGCGCGGAGAGCAGACTCTGCAAACGCTGCAGCCGTTCATCCTTCAGGCTTTCGTCGATATGATCCTCCATATCGGCGCCAGGTGTGCCCGGACGCGGCGAATATTTGAACGAATAGGCGGCCGCATAAGTAACGTCACGCACGATCTGCATCGTCGCCTCGAAATCTTCTTCCGTCTCGCCGGGGAAGCCGACGATGAAATCACCCGAGAGGGCAATGTCGGGTCGCGATTGGCGAATACGCTCGATAAGCCGCAAGTACTCCTCGCCGGTGTGCTTGCGGTTCATGGCCCTAAGGATGCGATCCGAGCCGGATTGAACCGGAAGGTGCAGGTAGGGCATCAGGATGTCGAGATCGCGGTGCGATTCGATCAGCGCGTCGTCCATGTCGCGGGGATGGCTGGTGACATAGCGCAGGCGGGCAACGCCGGGGATTTTGGCAAGACGATAGAGGAGTTCGCCAAGACCACACTCGCGTCCGTCAGCCCCTTCCCCATGCCAGGCATTCACATTTTGCCCGAGGAGTGTCAGTTCGCGCACGCCCGCCTCTGCGAGTTTCTCGGCCTCTTTCAAAATCTGAGCGACCGGCCGTGATACCTCCGAACCGCGTGTATAAGGCACAACGCAGAACGTGCAGAACTTATCGCAGCCTTCCTGCACGGTGAGAAAGGCGGTGACACCACGGCTGCGCGTCTGTTCCTTCGGGGGCGCCGGCAGATGCTCGAACTTGTCCTCTATGGCGTATTCGGTCTCGACGACGCGTTCGCCCTGCCGCACACGCGCCAGCGCCTGCGGCAGCCGGTGATAGGTCTGCGGTCCAACCACAAGATCAACGACAGGCGCGCGGCGCGTGATTTCATCCCCTTCCGCCTGGGCGACACAGCCAGCAACGCCAACAGTCAGTTCCCGGCCCTCCCTGGCGCGCGCATCCTTCATCTTGCGCAGGCGGCCGAGTGCCGAATAGAGCTTTTCGGAAGCTTTCTCACGAATATGGCAGGTGTTGATCAGCACCAGATCAGCGTCATCGGCGCTGTCAGTCGCGCTGTAGCCCTCGGCTGCAAGACTGTCAGTCATGCGCTGGCTATCGTAAACGTTCATCTGACAGCCATAGGTCTTCACGTAGACCTTGCGCGTGTTTGGGTGCGCAATCGAATTCGTCGTGGTTCCGGAAGTTGCCTCCGGCTCATGATTGATGCTGATATCGTCCATGGCGAGGCTTCTAGCCGTTTTTGGCCGCCTTGAGAATAGGCTGTTCGCCGCTTTCCTGCGTCCCGACGAGGTCGCGTCCCATTAATGAGGTCTGCACCATACCCCGCACCCGCTCCTCAACCGTGCGCGCCAGGGCCTTGCGGTCGCTCTTGCCGTCGATCACCACCGGCTCGCCGAACCAGACGTCGACATCGACCGCGCCTTCCTTCAAAAGGCCTATCAGGCTGGGCCCCAGTGGCACATCGCCTGGCCAGGCAACGAGCGGGCGATGAGCGCGGCCCATCGGCATGCCGTGAATGCGTGTATAGGCGATCGCGACCGGTTGAACTGTTACTGTTTCCGCATTGGCATCGCGAATTGCAACCTGCGCTGCGCCGAAGAGTGACGTCTTGAACGGCAGCACGCGGTTGCCATCGGACGTCGTTCCTTCCGCAAAAAGCACCATGGCATCACCCGCGGCAAGGCGCAGGGCGATTTCGCTGGCCTGATGATGGGTCTTGCCGCGTTTCTCGCGTTCGATGAACACAGTGCGTTGCAGCTTGGCGAGCATGCCGAAAAGCGGCCACTTTGCTACTTCCGCCTTGGCGATGAAGGCCATTTTTCGCAGCGACCCAAGAATGACGATATCCGTCCACGACGTATGGTTGGCCGTCAGGAGAAGCGGTCGCCCCTTTGCCATATCCCCGTGCACATGTATGCGAAAGCCTAGCAGACGGCACACGGTGCGATGGAAGAGCATCGGGGTCTTCGCACTGGGCCCCAGGCCTGTCTTCAGAAAGATATATTGTACCGGAACCAGTACAAGAATGGTGATGGCGAACCCCGTACCCATCAGGATGAACCGCAACCAGGCCATTCTAGCGCCCCGGCTTGAGATCGCGGCGCATCGTGAATGCCGATGAGCGGCCACTAGCCGTTTCATAATAGCCTGGCCGCTTCCCGACCTGCTTGAAGCCCAAGCGGCGATAGAGAGCGAGAGCCGGGGTATTGAGTTCATCCACTTCCAGGAAGAGCGTGCTGGCACGCGCGTTGTGCAGATGCCGCAGGATCGCATCCATCAACGCATGGCCAAGGCCCTTGCGTTGCGCTGAGGGCGCGACGGCGATGGTCAATATTTCAGCCTCATCGACCACGAGCCTCGCCAGCACGAAACCGCCCGGCTGCGCGCTGCGATTGCCCTCCTCACGCGCTATGAACCCGAAAACATTGTCCTCGACGAGAAGGGCGTGAAAATCATCGTCGCTCCACGGCTGACGAAAGGTCAGGCCGTGAATACTCGCGACCGCGGCAGCATCGGCACGCGCGAGCGGTTCGATGACGAAGCTGCGCGGACGTAGATTGTCGAACGGGAAACCGATCATTCGGTTACCTTCCTCTGCATGACGAAACCCTGCTGCGGCTTGACGTCGAGGCCGCGCAGGTAGAGCGGCTTCGGCGGCTCATCCTGTCCGGCGCTAACCGCACCGAGGCACGCGAAGGCTTCTATACTTCCTGTCGGCATCACCGTGGCAACATCGAATGGCTCCTCGACACGTTCATTGACGAGTGCCGCACCTGAACCGGAAAGCACATAGTCACGCCCTGACAGTTCAGCCAGTATTAGGGGTAAACTTGTCACCATCGGTTCTGACGTTGCGACGCCATCCTTGCCGAAGAATTGCGCATAGACCTCGTCACGACGCGCATTGATGATCGACAGAATTGGTCGGCCGGAAAAAAGTCTGGCTCCGTCATATGCCAAGGCCTGTAACGTGCTGATGCCGACAACCGGGCATTTCAGGGCAAGGGCGAAGCCGCGGGCTGTTGATACGCCAACCCGCACGCCGGTAAACGAGCCGGGTCCGATACTCACGGCAATCCTGCCAATATCGGCAAGTTCGGCGTCTGCGTCGCGCAATGTCTGCTCGATCACGCCCATCAGCCGCTCGGCATGTCCCTTGCCGATATCCTCGCTGACCGCGGCCAGCATGGTGCCGGATTCGACATCCAGAACGGCAACGGAGCAGAGATTGGCAGCGGTATCGAGCGCAAGCAGTTTCATGCGCCGACGCGTAAACAAGAATCAGCCAGCAAACAAGTAGGATCGGTGAGGCCGATCAGTTTGATGGCGTGCCATTGCCCGATAGAACCTGCGCGGCACCCCGCGTGCCACTGCGAAAGGCATCATCGAACCCGACGCCCCTGATCTGCCAGCCATAGGGCTTGCCGCGATAGGCCATGCGCCAATCGGAAATCCACCCGAGCGCCTTGTCGCTCCACTGCAGTGAACCCGCAAGCACCACGTCACCTCCGGCCTTTTGCGTTGCGCGATCAAGTCCGGAGATACCAGCGCTTGGCTCGGCGCTCAGATTGAGCTCGGCGAGTTCCGCCATCGTGGGCAATGCCATGGTCAAGCCCACCCTACCCGCGGATGCGGTCAGGGAGTTCCGCATATCCGGATCACGGAGGCCATCGCTCGCGAGCGCGAACCGATCCTTCCTGCCGATAACGTTGAGAAACACCACGATCCGTGGGCGCGGTTCTCGCCAGGCCGTCCTTCCGAGGGAACGCAACAGGGCATCGATCTTGGCCGGCTCGAAATCCACGGTCAGGTCGTGAGTCCGGTCGTAGGAGCCTTGTTCGTCATGGATCGGCACGCCCGACATTCGATCCCGGTATCGATAGGTAGCTACGAATTCCGCGGCCTGCGGTTTTAATGCGAGCACCTTCGCATCGCGCATAAGCCTTTGATCGCCCGAAACCTTGACGAGCACATCCTCAAAGGCTTGCGCGAGGCCAATTGCCCTATTGGCCTCGCCCTGCCCTGAAACCACAATAGTTGTCCTGTAGAGATCAGGGCTGGCGGCGGTTGCCAGTCCACATGCCAAGGCAATCGCAAAAACGATCCCGCTGCAGATCAGGCTACAAACGCGCGACATTGCCGCGATACCTCCAAGCTCTCGTTCCGGCATATTACAAGAGGCAGCAATTCAGGAAATAGGACAGCTGCCCGTTGAAACGCTGAATGTTTTGGATGCGAGGTTATTGCCTGCGAGGTCGCGTAGCGAAATCGTCCAATGGCCGGGAACCAACTCGAAATTCTCCTCGAACACCCAGCCGGCGTATCGCCGCGCCGAGATCGCACTGTCGGGCCAACTGCTTCGTTGCATCGCCCGTCCGTCCGGGGTCCTTATGAGCGGATGGTCAACCACGACTTTTATCGGGACCACCGATGCCTCGCCTGTATAGGCCGCTCGATAGATGATGCCGAAGCTCGTTCCGATGCAGGCGCGAATATTGGTCGACCGGATCACATCGACCGGTCCTTCGACCAGACGGTTGACGCCTGTCGGCGTGTCCGGTGAAACTTCGGAACCGACTTCCTTTGCGGCGGTCAGCCCCCAATCAACGATTTCGACGGCGGGTTCCTCCGCGGCGCCCGCCGGACCAGTCATCAGGAGGATGACAACAGCAAGGCAGGCGCAGCGGAACGCTTTCATGGGTTCCGGTCTATGCCGCCCTTGCTTTGGCTTTCAACTCAAGGCGGCGGCGATGCAACACTGGCTCCGTATAGCCGTTTGGTTGCGCGCGTCCCTTGAAGACGAGATCGCAGGCCGCCTGGAAGGCTATGGATCCGTCAAAATCGGCGGCCATCGGCTGGTAATGCGCATCGCCAGCGTTCTGTTCGTCAACGATCGCGGCCATCCGCTTTAACGTGTCGAGCACTTGTGTTTCGCTGGCAACGCCATGGTGCAGCCAGTTGGCGATGTGCTGCGCGGAAATGCGCAAGGTTGCCCGGTCCTCCATCAGCCCGACATTGTTGATGTCCGGTACCTTGGAACAGCCGACACCCTGGTCAACCCAGCGCACGACATAGCCAAGAATACCTTGCGCGTTGTTATCGAGTTCGCGCTGGATGTCTTCGGGCGTCCAGTTCGGGCGGGACGCGACAGGGACCGAAAGAATGTCGCTGAGTTTTGCGCGTGTACGTTGCTTCAGCTTCGCCTGTACCTCTGCAACATTGACCTTGTGGTAGTGGATCGCATGCAACGTGGCTGCCGTCGGCGACGGGACCCAGGCGGTATTTGCGCCGGCCTTCGGATGCGCAATCTTCTGTTCGAGCATAGCGGCCATGAGGTCGGGCATGGCCCACATGCCCTTGCCGATCTGCGCGTGCCCGGACAAGCCACATTCGAGGCCGATATCGACGTTCCAGTTCTCATAGGCGCCTATCCAGGAAGCCTGCTTCATATCGCCCTTGCGGATCATCGGGCCCACTTCCATGGAGGTGTGAATTTCGTCCCCCGTCCGATCGAGAAAACCCGTATTGATGAAGACAACGCGTTCCTTTGCGGCGCGGATCGCCTCCTTGAGGTTCACGGTGGTGCGGCGCTCCTCGTCCATGATGCCCATCTTTATCGTATTGGTTTCAAGGCCGAGAAGGGCCTCGACCCGCCCAAACAATTGCGACGCGAAGGCAACTTCTTCTGGTCCATGCATCTTGGGCTTGACCACGTAGATCGAGCCGGCACGGGAATTCATATGACGACCGCCCTTGCCGATATCATGCAGCGCGGCGAGCGCAGTGATCGCGGCGTCC
This sequence comes from Phyllobacterium sp., assembly GCF_037994425.1. Classification (NCBI taxonomy): domain Bacteria; kingdom Pseudomonadati; phylum Pseudomonadota; class Alphaproteobacteria; order Hyphomicrobiales; family Phyllobacteriaceae; genus Phyllobacterium; species Phyllobacterium sp. The sequence goes on along the minus strand of NZ_JBBNAM010000363.1, from coordinate 20,308 downwards.
ATGATCCCCTCAGGGATTTCGTTGCCCTCGCTGTCGAGAATTGCCGGATTTGTCATGAGGTGACCGACATTGCGGACAAGCATCAGCGAGCGGCCCGGCAATGCCAGCGGCTTGCCGTCGCGGCCCGTATATTCGCGGTCGGGATTGAGCTTGCGGGTAACCGTCTTGCCGCCCTTCTCGAACGTATCAGCCAAATCGCCGTTCATGAGGCCGAGCCAGTTGCGATAGACAACGACCTTGTCTTCCGCATCGACCGCCGCGACGGAATCCTCGCAATCCTGGATCGTGGTGACTGCGGATTCAAGAATGACGTCGGCGATGTGAGCGGGGTCGGTCGTGCCAATCGGATGGTCGGCGTTGATGACGATTTCAACGTGCAAGCCATTCTTGACCAGAAGAACCGAAGCCGGACGCTTTGAATCGCCCCGATAGCCAACAAACTGAGATTGGTCGAGGAGCTCCACATGTCTATCGTCCGCCGTCAGAACGAGCTTGCCGCCATCAATGCTGAGGTCGGTGACATCGGCCCAACGGGCGCCAGCCAGCGGGGCACTCTCGTCGAGAAAGGCTTTCGCCCATGCGATGACCTTCGCACCGCGCGCCGGATTGAATGCCTTGCCTCGCTCGGCACCGTCTTCAGCAGATATTGCGTCGGTTCCGTAGAGGGCATCGTAGAGCGATCCCCACCGCGCATTGGCGGCGTTGAGGGCATAACGGGCATTCATGACCGGCACGACGAGCTGGGGGCCGGCGATGACCGAGATTTCCGGGTCGACATTCTTGGTCGTCACGGCAAACGCCTCGCCTTCCGGCAGAAGGTAACCGATCTGCTTGAGGAACGTCTCGTATTCCTCCTGGCTATATCCGCTGTCGCGCTTCTCCTTGTAGAAGGCGTCGAGCTTCGCTTGGAACGCATCGCGTTTCGAAAGGAGTTCGCGGTTTCTCGGGGCAAGCTCGCTCACGATTTCTGCAAAGCCCGACCAGAATTTGGCGGCATCGACGCCGGTACCGGGGATAGCCTCATCGATCACGAAGTCGTAAAGCTCCTTCGCTACCTTCAAGCCATTGATTTCGATGCGTTCACTCATGATCGGGTCCTCGTCTTTGCGTCATCCTACCCTTGATCACATTGAACCATTCCCCGTCAATTCATCAATAGTGCACAGGATTTGTGCCTTGGTGGATAAAATACAACCTAATGAGCAATGCGTGGACGACCGGACGCCGTTGCGATAAGCACCGCCTCGATGAATTTGCGTTGATCTTCAACCGTTGCGGCACTGATATCCTTCACGACAACGATGTGGGCTTCATCCGTGCCAGCCTCGAGTGCGAGAGCGGAAGCCTGCCGGCGCAAGACGGTTTCAGCAAAGGCGATGGCTTCCTCCTCGAAGGGTAGATCCTTTACCACCTCGCCGGCCATGACCCGGAACACGCCTTCGGCCGGCTGGCTGACATGGGCTTCCACCGAGACCCGCACCTGCCCGACGACTGCACCGAGCGCGTTTGCAACGTCCGTATCGGTCGGAACGACGCATTCTGTGCCAAGCATCGAGCCGACAGCGGGATAATAAACCGGCGCGGACGCGCCGAGGCCGATAAGTGGCCGGTCGATGGCAAGCGTCACTCCGGCAATGCGACCATCACCCGACAGCGCGCGCTGAACGAGGAGGCTCGCGACAGTTTCGGGGCCGTCGAGTTCATCCTCGGCAAATACCGTTTCCAACACAACCTCCGACGAGCGGCGGATCAAGGCGTCGTAGGTGCGATGCGCGACTTCCTCCGGCGTATCGCACAAGGGACGGCCAGCACCATCCTTGCGCCGGGCGTAGAGTATCGCTCCAAAGCGCGCCGCTTCCGCGTTCCAATTATTCTGCAAACCTAGGACGTGGCACGCGTCCGAGGGCGTGAAGCCGGAAACGTGAACCAGACCGCGGGCAACAAGCCGATTGACTGTTGCGGCCTGCGAGATCGATGCGAGAAGCCGGTCGAGCGGCTGTGGATCGTTGGTGATGCGCTCGTAAAGTTCAGCCTCGCTCTTGCTCAAGCCGGACGCCATTTGCGCGGGGACGCCGGTACGCAAGGCGAAACGGCCATCAAGCCGCCCGGCATTGGCCGCCTTGACCTGACGGGCGAGATGCGAAAGCACGCTCTCGCCATGATTGGCGGCGAGCAGCGACAGGGGAACCAGCCGGCGCGGTCCAAGCTTGATGCTCGGCGCCATGGCATTATCGTCGAGCGATACCTCCGAGTCGCCGCCAAGGCCAAAGGTGCGCATCGCCACGGCCTCCACCATGGTGCGAAAGCCGCCGACCGTCGCGCCATTCGGATCAAGCCGCGGACGACCATTGTCGAGCACAGCGACATCGGTTGTCGTGCCGCCGATGTCGGAAACAATAGCATTGTCGAGGCCAGTCATGTGCCGTGCTCCGACCAGACTAGCAGCTGGACCGGACAGGATCGTCTCGATCGGGCGATGGCGGGCAAAGGCAGCGGTGACCAGAGCACCGTCACCCCGGACCACCATCAAGGGTGCGTGGATGCCGCTGCGGTCGAGAAATCCTTCCGTCGCCGCCACGAGCCGGTCGATCATTGCGATCAGGCGCGCGTTGAGAACTGTGGTCAGCGCGCGGCGCGGACCATTCAGCTTCGCCGACAGTTCGTGACTGCAGGTCACCGGGAGTCCGGTCTCATTGCGTATGAGATCACGCACGGCAATCTCGTGTTCGGGGTTGCGGACGGCAAAATAGGCGCAGATCGCAAAGCCGGTGACTTCGCGCGCAAGGCCCGGCAGCGCCTCCAGGAGATCAGCCGTATCGAACGGCTGCGGCCGGCCATAGACGTCGTGACCGCCTGGTATGAAGACGACAGGGTCAGATCCGAGAGCCGACTTGAGATCCGCCTTTTCGAGATCGCCCTGCGAGAATCCGACCATGACGAGCGCGATGCGGCCGCCTTGCCCCTCGACGAGCGCGTTCGTCGCAAGCGTTGTCGACATGGAGACGAGCCGGATATCAGCGGGTTGGATCGACGTTTCCTCGATGATGCGTTCCACCGCGCTGGCGATGCCGACGCTGAGATCATGCCTCGTCGTCAGCGCCTTGGCCTTGGCAATAACGCCATCCCATTCCGACCAGAGCACCGCATCCGTATAAGTGCCGCCCGTATCGATGCCGAGGAAGATTGCCGTTTCAGTCGTGTCTGCCATGATGTCCTGCCTTGTCCGAGGCAGGGTTAGCGCATGACGCCAGCAAGAGCTAGCACCATTCCGACCAAGCGGTGCCGCATGGGAATGTTGAATGCTTGGCGAGGAACCTGTTAATTCCAAGGACGTTTCGTGCGTTACAAGGGAGTATTTGATGGCATCTCAATCCGGAACGCATGCCGGCTCCAGGAAAGTGATCTATGCCGCCATCCTCGGCAACCTCCTGATCGCAGCGACAAAGTTCATTGCAGCCTTTTTCACCGGCAGTTCCGCAATACTGTCGGAAGGCGTCCACTCACTCGTCGACACTGGCAATGGCGCGCTGCTGCTTTATGGCTTGCGGCGCGCGGCACGTCCTGCGGACAAGACCCATCCCCTCGGCCATGGGCGGGAACTCTACTTCTGGAGCTTCATCGTCGCCCTATTGGTATTCGCGGTCGGCGCGGGCGTCTCCTTCTACGAAGGCGTCACCCACATCATGCGTCCCGAACCGGTCGCCAACCCCGTGGTCAACTACGTCGTCCTTGGATTTGCGATGCTTTTCGAGGGAGGGTCATGGTTGGTCGCTTTGAAAGAGTTCCGGACGATGAAGGGCAAGCTCGGCTATGTCGAGGCGGTGCGCGAGAGCAAGGATCCGAGCGTCTTTACTGTGCTCTTCGAGGACACGGCGGCGCTGCTCGGGCTTATCATTGCCTTCATCGCCATTTCGGCGGCGCAGATATTCGATATGCCGGAGCTCGACGGCGTAGGCTCCGTCGGAATTTCCTTCATTCTTGCCACGACGGCGATCTTTCTCGCCCGCGAGAGCAAGGGCCTCCTCATGGGCGAAGCGGCGCTTCCGGAGGTCGAACAGCAAATCCTCGATCTTGCCAACAAGGATCCGGATATTCAGAAGGCCAATGGTGTGTTGACCGTCCATATGGGGCCGAAACAGATCGTCGCCGGATTGAGCGTCGAGTTTGAGGACCATGTCCAGGCGCCGCAGATCGAAGCATGCGTCGAACGGCTCGAAGCTGCGTTGAAGACCGCCAATCCTGATATCGTCACGCTGTTCGTCAAGCCGCAGACCACGGGCACATGGGAGGTCCGCCGCAAGAAGATCGAGGCAGCCTGAGTGGTCTACTCCTCGCCATCGACGACGCGCAGGCGCAACTGGCCTGTTGCCGAAGCCGCTGCGCGACCTGCCTCTGGTTCCTTCGGCGGCGCCTCGGCGAATTCAAGCGCCTCGATCTTCTGGCCGCGTTTGGTGACCTTGCTCGATGAGACGAGAATATCGTCAATATCCTTGTTCGCCTGACCGAAATGCGTTTGCAGGCGACGCACGCGGTCGTCGAGGCGGGCGACATCTTCCATCAGCCGGATGACCTCACCCTGAATGAGATGCGCCTGCTCGCGCATGCGGACATCCTTCAGAACCGCCTGGATCACCTGGATAGACAGCATCAGCAACGACGGTGAGACAATGACGATGCGGGAGCGGTGCGCCTTTTGCACTACGCCTTCGAAATTCTCGTGAATTTCTGCGAAAATTGACTCCGACGGGACGAAAAGGAATGCCGTATCCTGCGTTTCGCCGTTGATCAGGTATTTTTCGGCAACGTCGCGAATATGGACCTCGACGTCACGGCGGAATTGCGCGAGGGCAATCTTTTTGGCCTCCGGATTATCAGCTTCACGAATGGCATTCCACGCTTCGAGGGGAAACTTGGCATCGATCACGAGGTTCGGCGCCCCATTGGGCATGTTGACCACGCAGTCCGGCCGGCTGCCATTGGAAAGGGTCGCCTGGAATTCGTATGCACCTTGCGGTAGTCCGTCGGCAATGATGGCTTCCATGCGTGCCTGGCCAAACGCGCCGCGTGTCTGCTTGTTGGCCAGAATCGCCTGAAGCTGCACCACCTGGCCGGCCAACGCCTGAATATTGTTCTGCGCGGTGTCGATCACCGCAAGCCGCTCCTGCAGCTTTGCGAGATTTTCGTGTGTCGAGCGGGTCTGCTCGGTCATTGTCAGGCCGATTCGACTAGTCATGCCATCAAGGCGCTCGCGGATCGACTGGTTGAGTTCGGCCTGGCGCGACCCGAAGAGTTCCGCCATCGTTTGCATGCGGCCCTGCATCTCCGCCTGGCTCTTCAGGATCTCGCCCATACGAAGCTCAGCATCGCGGGCACGGTCTTCAGCCTGCAGTTCGGCAACAAGCCTAATCTTCGACGAACGCCAGAGGACAACGAGCGCGAAAAGAACCACGCCGGCCGCAACAAGTGCCCCGGCAAGAAGCGCGGTGCCGAGCGAGACGGAACTCGCACCAAGATGAATGAGCGTCTGATCGAACGATATTGATGTTTCCATGCCGCGCAGACTAGCCGATTCGGAAGGCAAATGTGAGATCAAAACAAGAACATTTTTCAAATGAATTTTGCATCGGATTGACGGTTTATGGATGAACTATTAGGTGATGGTGCATGTCTATCAAACCACTTGTCATTCTCCCTGATCCCCTCCTGCGCCAGGTGTCAAAACCAGTCGAACGCTTCGATGCCGATTTGCGCACGTTCGCCGCAGATATGCTCGATACCATGTACGATGCACCCGGCATTGGCCTTGCAGCGATCCAGGTCGGCGAGCCCTTGCGTTTGCTGGTGATCGACCTTGCCAAGGAGGATGAGCCAAAGGCACCACAGACCTTCATCAACCCGCAGGTTCTTTCGTCAAGCGATCGTCGCAACGTCTATGAAGAGGGCTGCCTTTCGATCCCCGATTATTATGCCGAAGTGGAACGGCCGGCCGAGGTGCGTGTCGCCTATTTCGATCTCGACGGCAAGCCGCACGAAGTTGCTGCCGACGGATTGCTCGCCACCTGCCTGCAGCACGAGATCGACCATCTCAATGGCGTCCTTTTCATCGATCACATCTCGCGGTTGAAGCGCGAAATGGTCGTCAAGAAATTCAAGAAGCTCGCCAAGGATCGTCCTCCGAGCCGGCTGGCGGTGTAGGCGATGAGTTTGCGAATCGTTTTCATGGGAACGCCGGATTTTGCCGTGCCCATTCTCACTTCCTTGATCGGACAAGGCCATGAAATCGTTGCCGTCTATAGCCAGCCACCCCGGCCTGCGGGCCGCAGGGGACTGGAAGTAACGCCCTCGCCGGTTCAGCGGAATGCCGAGCAGTTCGGCATTGAAGTCAGGACGCCGGTAAGTTTGAAGAGCCCCGAAGAACAGCAGGCGTTTCGTGATCTCGACGCGGACGTCGCTGTCGTCGTCGCGTACGGCCTGATACTGCCGCAGGCGATCCTCGAGGGCACAAGGCTCGGCTGTTACAATGGTCACGCCTCGCTTTTGCCGCGCTGGCGCGGGGCGGCGCCCATCCAACGGGCAATTATGGCGGGAGATCTCGAGACCGGGATCATGATCATGAAGATGGATGAGGGTCTGGATACCGGTCCTGTCGCCATGGCAGAAAAAGTCAAGATCACGGCCGACATGACAGCGGGCGAATTGCACGACCAGTTGAGCGCATCAGGCGCTGACCTGATGGTGCGCGCCATGGCCGCCCTTGAGCGCGACAGTCTTACCCTGACACCGCAATCCGAAGACGGTGTGACATACGCGTCGAAAATAACCAAGGCTGAGACGCGGATCGACTGGAGCGAACCGGCTATCGATGTCCACAATCGTATTCGGGGGCTTGCGCCCTTTCCCGGCACCTGGTGTGAAATGGAAATTGGCGGCAACGTCGAGCGCATCAAGCTGCTTCGGTCGGTGCTCGCCACCGGTGTCGGCGATCCGGGTACGGTGCTCGACGACAGCCTGCGTATTGCCTGCGGCGAAGGCGCGGTGCGCCTGCGTTCGCTGCAACGGGCCGGGGGCAAGGTCATGGATGGTATCGAGTTCCAGCGCGGTGCCAAGATTGCGCAGGGAACGCTGCTGCCATGACCGGCATTGCGGTTCGAATCGCCAATCCCGATGACCACTTGACGATCTCCAAGCTTCTCAAAATAGCCTTCGGCGGTGCGGAGGAAGCTGATCTTGTCGACAGCCTGCGCCGAGATGGCGACGTCGTGCTCGAATTGGTCGCCGTCAGGCATGGCGATCCCGTCGGGCACATCCTGTTTTCGCGCCTGACCGTCGCAGGCGACGTTGATTTCCCTGCAGTCGCGCTCGCGCCACTCGCCGTTTGCCCTCAGAATCAGCGACGTGGCTTAGGCACGGTGCTGGTAGAGACTGCGCATGAGCACCTCTCGGCCGCCGGTGAACGCTTGTCCGTCGTGCTTGGCGATGCCGCCTATTACGGGCGCTTCGGCTACACCCACGCACGCGCCAACGGCTTTGAAAGCAAGTATCAGGGCGAGCACCTGCAGGCGCTGGCTTTTGGCGAAGCGCCGAGTTCGGGATTGTTGGTCTACGCTCCCGCCTTTGGGGTTCTTTAATGCCTCGCTACAAATTTTTGGTCGAATATGACGGGACGCCCTATGCCGGCTGGCAGCGCCAGGAGAACGGCCATACGGTGCAGGCCGCAATCGAACAGGCCATCTTCAACTTCTGCGGCGACAAGATTTCGCTGGGCGCAGCGGGGCGCACCGACTCGGGCGTACACGCCTGCGCGCAGGTTGCTCATGCAGATCTGTCAAAAAACTGGAGCAGTTCGAAAGTCCGCGAGGCACTTAATGCCCATCTCGTCATAGCCGGCGAAGCGGTCAGCATTCTCAACGTCGAACTTGTCAGCGATGCCTTCGATGCCCGCTTCTCGGCTACGGGGCGCCACTACCTCTACCGCATCGTCAATCGCAGACCGCCCGCCCCGCTCGAGGCACACCGCGCATGGTGGGTGAAAAAGCCGCTCGACGCCGAGGCCATGCACGAGGCGGCACAGCGTCTCGTCGGCACTCATGATTTCACCACCTTTCGCGCCACGCAATGTCAGTCGAAAAGCCCGGTGAAGACACTGGATCGACTCGACGTGACGCGCCGCGGGGAAATCGTCGAGATCAGAGCCTCGGCCCGCTCTTTCCTGCACAACCAGATTCGCTCCTTCGCCGGCACGCTCAACGAGGTCGGCTGCGGGCGCTGGGATGCGGATGACGTGAGCGCGGCCCTTGAAGCGCGCGATCGCAAGGCCTGCGGTCCCGTCGCGCCGCCCTTTGGGCTCTATCTCATGGGCGTTGATTATCCGATCGCAACCGGGTCCGGCAGGGATATGCCGAGCAAGCCCTGAAGCACGACCATCAGGAAAAGCGAGCCAATAATCAGCACGACAAAGAAGGCCGCCGTATAGGCGTACGACTTTTTCAGGGCCACGTGCGTGAGACGGTAGGTCAGTAACATGATGCCGGCATAGAGCAGCAGACTGAGGGCGGTAGTAAAGCCGGGCCAATCCGGCACGATCACCCGAACGATCGTCGCCGGAACCATGAGCCAAGCGCCGATCGCCGTGCCCCAATTGCTCGCCACGACGTAAGGGCTGAAACGTTTGCTGAGGCCCAGCCGGCGGGCGCTGAGGGCAAGGACGATGAGCGGCACGATCCAGGCGGCGAGATCGACGAAGGCAACGCGGCCCATGATCGAGAACCGGTTCCCGGTCTCAGGGCGCAGCGCAATCATGTCATTGGCGAAGATGATCCAGCCGAGAATGAGCGGCGGCAGCGAGATCGTTATTGCGTGAAAGGACTGCCAAAAACCGTCTTCCGAGAAATCGAGCATGTCGAGCCCGTCGGCATGACCGTTCATCATACGCCATGCGCCCCACAAATATCGCTGAGTTTCATCGAAATCCGGCATTATCACTCATGCTCTACGCAAGAAAATCCTCGATGAAGCGTTCATATATCTGGGTAAGCGTTTCAAGATCGGCAATGTCCACGCGTTCGTCAACCATGTGCATCGTCTTGCCAACAAGGCCAAACTCGACGACCGGACAGTAGTCGTTGATAAAGCGGGCGTCAGATGTACCTCCAGAGGTTGAAAGCTGCGGGCGGCGGCCGGTGACCGCCTCAACGGACTTCGTCAGTGTACCAACAAGGTTGTCGTCATGGGTCAGAAACACGTGGCTCGGCCGGTCGCGCCAATTCAAATCGTAGTTCACCGGCACCTTTCGTCCGGGGCGCAACTTGCGCCGCCCGGCTGCCCGGTCGAGCCGGTTGTGTATCTCGGCCATCAGCGTTTCGTCCGTCCAGCTATCATTATAGCGGATATTGAAGGTGGCCGTTGCCTTTGCCGGAATGACATTGACCGCAGGATTGCCGACGTCCATCGTCGTTACTTCGAGGTTGGACGCCTGGAAATCCTTGGTGCCCCGGTCAAATGCCGGATAAAGCAGGCTGTCGAGCAGCGTGACCAGGCCGCGCACCGGATTGTCGGCGAGGTGCGGATAGGCTGCGTGGCCCTGCACACCGTTGACGGTAATCGTGCCGGAGAGCGAGCCGCGGCGTCCGATCTTGATCATGTCGCCGAGGTTGTCAGGGTTGGTTGGCTCGCCGACAATCGCGGCATCCCAACTCTCACCCTTTGCCTTGGCCCATTCGAGCAGCTTGCCCGTGCCATTGATCGAAGGGCCCTCCTCATCGCCGGTAATAAGGAACGAGACAGATCCCTTGAGGTCATTATTTTTCGTCACATGACGCGCTACGGCAGCCACAAAACAGGCAACTCCGCCCTTCATATCCACGGCGCCGCGGCCATACATTTCGCCATTGTGGATGGTGGCCGAAAATGGCGGAAACGTCCAGGCAGCCTCATCGCCGACCGGCACAACATCGGTGTGGCCGGCAAACATCAGGTGCGGCCCGTTACCGGAGCGCCTTGCGTAGAGGTTTTCGACGTCGGGCGTGCCATTCTCGCTGAAAACCGGCCTTTCGACACGGAAGCCGAGCGGCGCGAGCATCGATTCGAGGGCAGTCAACGCGCCGCCCTCCGCCGGCGTAACCGACGGGCAAGCAATGAGTTGGGCGAGGTTCTGTACGGGATCTGTGGCGGATTTCATGCAAGAAGCGATAATGGAAAAGGGCGAACCTGTCACGCACTACTCTGCCGCCGCCAGAAGCACTTCGATACCTGGACTTCCACGCTGGATTGCTGCAACGGCATCTGTTTAAATGCCGCGACCGATCAACTGGGAACAGCATCATGATCGAAAACGAAACCCGTATCGTCATCGCTGGGGCTGGATCAATCGGATGCTATGTGGGGGGATGTCTTGCGGCGGCCGACAAGAACGTCGTCTTCCTTGTGCGGCCGCGCGTTGAAGAGACTCTTCGTGCCGGTGGCCTTAAAATCGTCGATCTCGATGGGTCCGAGCGGCTGATTACGCCCGATCGGCTCCAACTTGCTGTCGATCCAGTTGCTGCGTTCGCGGGGGCGGAGATCGTTCTGGTCACGGTCAAAAGCGGCGCTACCGAGGAGATGGCGAAGCTGATCGCTCACAATGCCCCTTCCAGCGCCGTGGTCGTCAGCCTGCAGAACGGTGTCGACAATGCCAAGGTGCTGCGCCACAATCTTCCCGCAGGCGTTACCATCGCTTCAGGAATGGTACCCTTCAACGTCGTACAGTCGGAATCGGGAGAAGTACCGCTCACCGTGCGGCGAACCACGGAAGGCACCATCCTTGTCGATGACAGGTCCGGAGATATTGCCGACGAGCTGTCGGTCCCCGGTCTCAAGGTTGAGCACAATGCGGACATGCAGGGCGTCCTCTGGGGCAAACTCCTGATGAACCTCAACAACGCGCCCAACGCCCTATCGAACCTGCCGCTGGCGACACAGCTTTCCGATCGCAGCTGGCGGAGGCTGCTGGCGGACCAGATGAGCGAGGGCATCAAGGCACTCAAAGCGCATGGCATCGCGCCCGCAAAGGTACAGGGCGTTCCGCCGGTGCTGCTGCCATGGATTTTGCGCCTGCCCAACTTCCTCTTCGGCATTCTCGCAAGGAAAATGCTCAATGTCGGTCCGCACGCCAGATCCTCCATGTGGGAGGACCTATCACGCGGGCGGCCAACCGAAATCGACTATCTTCAAGGGGTAATTCTCCGCCTGGCTCAGGAGAAGAACATTGACGTGCCGCTGACGCGACGGATCGTCGCCTGCATCAAGGAGGCGGAGGGAAAGCCGCTCCGCTCCCACACGGTCGAGCAAATTCGCAATATGCGCATATGAGGAACGGGGCCGGCGAGCGGGCCCTATTCTGAAGGGTTAATCGCGCAGCAATTCGTTGATCGATGTTTTCGAGCGGGTCTGCTCGTCGACGCGCTTGACGATGACCGCACAGTAGAGGCTGGGGCCGGGTTGGCCGTTGGGGAAAGGCTTGCCTGGAAGCGATCCGGCGACCACAACGGAATAGGGAGGCACTTCCCCGTAGAAGATTTCGCCGGTCGCGCGGTCGATGATCTTTGTCGACTTGCCGATGAATACGCCCATGCCGAGCACCGAGCCTTCGCGCACGATGCAGCCTTCGACAACTTCCGAACGCGCGCCGATGAAGCAATTGTCCTCGATGATGGTCGGTCCGGCCTGCATGGGTTCGAGAACACCGCCGATGCCGACGCCGCCTGAAAGGTGCACGTGTTTGCCGATCTGCGCACAGGAGCCGACGCCCGCCCAGGTATCGACCATCGTCCCCTCACCGACATAGGCACCGAGATTGACGAAGGAAGGCATTAGGATCGCGCCCGGCGCAATATAGGCCGAACGACGAACGATGGCATTCGGGACAGTCCTTATTCCCGCCTTCGCGAATTCAGTCGCGCCCCAGCCGTCGAACTTCGAAGGCACCTTGTCCCACCAGACGGCGCCGCCAGGAGCCCCCTCGATGATACCCATCGGATTGAGCCGGAACGACAGCAGCACGGCCTTCTTCAGCCACTGATTGACCTTCCAGTTTCCATCGCACTGCTTTTCCGCAACCCGCGCCTCGCCGCCGTCGAGCAAGAGAAGCGCCGCTTCGACCGCGTCGCGAATTTCACCGCGTGTTTCGGTATTGATGGTATCGCGTTCATCGAAGGCCTTGTCGATCGTCTGTTCGAGGCTGCTCAGATCGGGCTTGGACATTTTCAAGTCACTCCATTACACGGGCGGTTAAGGCTGATTGCATGGCCTAGTAAGTTAACTCTGTGAGAGGGTCAATCTCAGCGTTACCATGTTGGGCGGCGAATAGATGTCTCAAAGCGTCATAAGCGTCCGCGGGAGGAGAAGTCGAATTGAATACCGATGAAAAAGACAGCTGGACGCCGTTTTCCCATTCGTCCGAAGCGGTGCGCCGCGTCGAAACTGCGCCGGAAACGCCACAGACCCAATCCAGCACCTATCGGCTGGCCTTTGCAGACCCGGAATTCATGACGCGACGCGAGTTGCGCGCAGTCAGATTGCAGCTCGAACTGTTGAAGCCGGAGATGGCGCTCGCCGAGCGGGGCATCCGCTCAACGGTGGTATTGTTCGGGGGTGCGCGCATACCCGAGCCTGGCGGAGCAGCATGGGCGGCGAAGAACGCCACCCAGAAAAAAAACCTTGAGGCCAATTCACGCTACTATGCGGAGGCGCGCAAATTCGCCGAACTCTGCGCGACCTATTCGGCAACGACTTACTATCGCGAATTCGTCGTCGTTACCGGCGGTGGCCCCGGCGTGATGGAGGCCGGCAATCGCGGCGCCTCGGACGTGGGGGCGCCGACGATCGGCCTCAATATCGTCCTGCCGCACGAACAGACGCCCAATCCCTATGTGTCGCCGGACCTCTGCTTCAACTTCCACTATTTTGCCATCCGCAAGATGCACTTCCTGATGCGCGCGAAAGCCATGGCAATATTCCCCGGTGGCTTCGGAACCATGGACGAGACCTTCGAGACGCTCACGCTCATTCAGACGGGACGCATGGAGCGCATCCCGTTCCTGCTATTCGGCAAGTCCTTCTGGGAGAAAGCCATCAATTTCGACTTCCTCGCCGAACAAGGCGTAATTTCACCGTCGGATCGCGAGCTGATTACCTTCGTCGACACGGCCGAGGAGGCTTGGGACGTCATCAAGACGTTCTACAAACTGGACTAGACCGTCTCGCTCATGTTCACTTGTCTCGGCAGTATCGCGTCGAGGAACGAGGCGAGATGGTCGGTGACGTAATCGACGTGATCCGTGTTGCCGGGATCGCGTTCCCATATCTCGGAATAGGTCGGTTCGAAATTGTGCGGAACGATGAGGACCGTGGTCATGCCGAGGGCTTTCGGCACGATCAGATTGCGTGCGAGATCCTCGAACATCACGCAGCTTGCTGCGTCGATCTTGTGCAGTGCGAGAAATCGATCATAGGTCTCGCGCGCCGGTTTCGGCGTCAATTCCGCAGCCCTGATGTCGAAAATGTCATCGAACTGTTCCAGCACCCCAAGCTGACGCGCCGCCCGTTCCGCATGGCCCCGGTCGCCGTTGGTGAAGATGAATTTCCTACCTGGCAGTTGCTTTATCGCAGTCGAGAGCGACGGGTCTGGCACGAGCCATGAATAGTCGATGTCGTGGACCTTCTGCAGGAAATCATCAGGATCGATATCGTAGCGATCCATCAATCCTTTGAGCGTTGTTCCATATTCCTTGTAGAATCGCTTCTGAAGATCGCGGGCATCCGTGTGAGAAAGCTTCAGTAAATCAGCAACATACCCAGTCATCTTGACATCGATCTGTGAAAAGAGATTGGAATGGTGCGGGTATAGCGTGTTGTCCAGATCGAAGACCCAGTCCGTTATATGCGCAAAGTTTAATGGATCAGGTTGGTTTGTCATGCGATTTGATTTCCGCTATCTGTCTGCACGGTGAAGCATCGGGTTTGTTAGTGCGCTTCAATCAATAGACGAAAAAAGCCTTAACTACGACCGATATTAAGTTTTTCGATAACCAGCATTTTCAGCAATTTTTCCTCCATGCATTTTCCAGAGAACCGATGTCCAAAGTCATTTTCAAGTGCATATTGGTGACGATTGTCATGTCCGCATCCTGCGTGGTGATTACCAACGCGATCCGCGACGCGATTCAGGCGCCAGACGGCCTCACTCACTATGTTCCAATCGTCTGTCTACTGCTGATTGCACCACCGATCATCTTCCTTTGCTTGCGCCAATCCGAAAAACTGCGGCGAACACTGACTGAACTCAACGGTGTCATGGCGGAACTCGAAGACACGCATGCCAAGCTGCTCGAGGAGTCCCTGCGGGATAACATGACAGGCCTTCTCAATCGCGAAACGTTCTTCAGCCGTATGGACGAATTGCGCAGGCAGGGGCCGGGCTCCCTGCTCATCGTTGATGCCGACCACTTCAAGAAGATCAACGATACACATGGCCACTACACGGGCGATGCGGCGCTGATAGCGATCGCCCATTGCATCAAACGATACGTTCGTGAAGGGGACTGCGCCGGACGTATCGGCGGTGAAGAGTTCGCCATATTCCTCGGGATCGCGGATGATACGGAGGTCAGCGCCGTTGCCGAGTCCATTCGCGCTGAGGTCAGCGACTTCGAATTGAAATCGGCGGAAGGAGCCCAAGTTCCGCTCAGCGTCCGTATCGGCGGCGTCGCCGGCGTTGCGGCCGGCACGATCAAAGAGCATTTCCGTGCTGCAGACCGAAGGCTCTACGAGGCCAAGCGGCGCGGCCGCAATTGCGTGAGCGTCAAATCCCCGGTCAAAAACACCGCGTGAACACGGTTCTGCGCACTTGGGGTCACGCGCCAACATCATACTGTAACGGGATCGAGCGGCTCCGCGTCCTTCCACCGTGCAATCAAAGCCGGCATGTCGGCCCGTTCGAAGGCGTCGCGCAAGGCCGCAAATGACGGCAGCACGAAATAGGCTCGCTGAAATTTATCGATCTCGTAGCCCGTCCGCATGACGGTCTCGAGGTCGAAGCGGACGTGGTGGGCATCGGGACTGGTTACTGCGAACTGCAATTCGCTGAAAGAGGACATCAGCCCGGCGCCGAAAGCTTTCACGGGCGCCCCCTCTTCCTGCATCAATCCGAATTCGGCCGTGTACCAGTAGAGCCGCGCTGCCAGTTGCTCGCCTCCCATCCTTGAAGCAGCACCGCCCTTGACGCCGTAAAGTTGCATGAAATCGGCAAAGACAGGTTGGCTCAAGATGGGTACATGCCCAAAGAAGTCATGGAACATGTCGGGCTCGACGATGTAGTCGAGTTCCTTCTTCTTGCGCAGCCAGTTGGTGACAGGAAATCGCTTATTCGCGAGATGGTCGAAAAACGGCTCGTTCGGGATCAGGCCCGGTACTGCGACGATTTCCCATCCCGTCATCTTGCGCAATCGGTCGCTGATCTCATGGAAATCCGGAATACGGTCGAGAAGTCCCAAAGCTTCCACGCCGTCGAGATAGCTATGATGCGCAAGCTTTGATGTCAGCTTCGTCTGGCGGTCGCAAAGCGTGCGCCATACCTCCTGATCTTCGTCCGTATAATCATACTGCTGTTCGACCGTAAAGTCGGCATTGCACACCGTGTAGTCGCCGCGCAGCCCCTGTTCGGCACATTCCCGCGCATAGGCTTCAACACTGATCGTCATGACTTTCCTCCTCGATTACAGGTCACCCACCGAGGATACCGTTAAAACGGAAGAGAATTTGACCTAATCGGCTCAAATCGGCATGATTCAAGGTGAAAGATTGGTGAAACTGGAGGAGATCGAGTGACTTTACCTCAATTGAGTGAATTCGAAATCAAAATGCTGCACATTCTTCAAGGGAATGGGCGCGTTGCCATAACCGATCTCGCCCAGATGATTGGACTTTCGACCACGCCGTGCGCGCGCCGTTTCGATCACCTTCAGGAAAGCGGGGTGATCAAGGGTTTTGCCGCTACCATAGATCGTCGCTCGATCGGGCTGATGGTAGAGGTCTTCATTCAGGTCCGCCTCAATACGCACAGCGACGACTCGCCGGAGCGCTTCGTCGCTGAAATTCAACGCATGGACGAAGTATCGTCGTGCTGGACCATGACGGGAGAGCATGATTTTCTGCTGCACGTGATGGTACCGACCGTCGACGATCTCAATGGTTTCGTCATGCATCGGCTCATGCGGCTGAAGGGCGTGCGCGACGTGCACACGCAACTCGTCCTGCAAAACATCAAGGGCCCGGGAAAAATCCCGCTCGAGCACCTTAAGCGCTGATCAGGGAACGATCAGCGTGCCGGCGCCGCGCTCGGTGAAGAGTTCGAGCAGCACTGAATGGGGCCTTTTGCCGTTGAGGATGACGACCCCTTCGACGCCGCGATTGATCGCATCTATGCAGGTTTCGACTTTTGGAATCATGCCGCCTGAAATTGTGCCATCCTTGATGAGCGCCCGCGCCTGGCCGACGGAGAGTTCCTTGATGAGTTCCTTGTTCGCGTCGAGCACGCCGGGAACGTCAGTGAGGAACAGCAGGCGCGATGCCGCAAGCGCACCGGCGATGGCGCCGGCAAAGGTGTCCGCATTGATGTTATAAGTATGGCCGTCGCGTCCGGGCGCGACGGGCGCAATGACAGGGATCATTTCGGAACGGGCAAGAAGGTCGAGCAGCGTCCGGTCGATTTCCACCGGTTCGCCGACGAAGCCGAGATCGACGATCTTCTCAATATTTGAGTCCGGGTCGATCACCGTCTTCTTGGCCTTCTCGGCAAAGACCATGTTGCCGTCCTTGCCGCAGAGACCGATCGCCCATTCGCCTTCGGCGTTGATGAGCGCGACAATCTCCTTGTTGATTGAGCCGGCAAGAACCATCTCGACGATTTCGAGGGTCTTGGCGTCTGTGACACGCAGCCCGCCTTCAAACTTCGATTCAATGCCCATACGCGCTAGCATTGAGGCGATCTGCGGCCCGCCGCCATGGACAACGATCGGATTGATGCCGGACTGCTTCAGCAGGGCCACATCGCGTGCAAAGGCCTTGCCTAGAGCAGCATCGCCCATGGCATGTCCGCCATATTTCACGACGACCGTCTTGTTTTCATAACGCTGCATGTAAGGGAGAGCAGCGGAGAGCAGGTTCGCCTGGATTTCGGCGGTTTGGTCATCGGGCGTGGGGGACATGCGCGGGCTCCGGCTTTGGAAGGACGTGGGTTCTTACCGCCAAAGACGATCCCGGGCAAACATGATTTGGGCTCCACGCCAACGTTTTTGTCGTTCGCCATTGACAGTGCAGCGCACCGGCGGATTTAAATCATGCGAGCGGCAGCTGGAAACGCCCTTGCATGACGCCTGAAGGCATATCGGAACTGATCTCACGCGTCTCGTTGCGGGACCGGGCGGCTTTCGATGCGCTCTATGCCTCGACAAGTGCGAAACTTTTCGGCGTGTGCCTGCGTGTCTTGGGTAACCGTACGGAGGCTGAAGACGCGCTGCAGGACATCTACGTCAAGATATGGAACAAGGCGGATCGGTTCGCCGTTGCAGGCACCAGCCCGATCTCGTGGCTGGTGGCCGTTGCCCGGAACCATTGTATCGATCGATTGCGCGCGCGCAAACGCGTTTCGACGGATCTCGACGAAGCGTCAGACATCGCGGAGCCTTCGGCAAATCCCGAACAGTCCGCCATAGCGGCGGGAGAGGCACGCCGCCTCATCGATTGCCTGGATCAGCTCGATGCCGCGCGCGCGTCGGCAGTGCGCGGCGCCTATCTCAACGGCGACAGCTACGAGTTGCTGGCGCAGCGCCATAAAGTGCCGTTGAATACGATGAGAACCTGGCTACGACGCAGCCTTTTAAAACTGAAGGAATGCCTGGAAGGATGAGCACGACACCACCCGACGACACTGTACCGGACGGCGACGACCTCGTTGCGGCCGAGTACGTGCTTGGCGTGCTCGCGGCCGAGGAACGGCGCGAAGCCGCGCGCCGTATCGAAACCGATCCCACATTCGCGCGCCTCGTGACGCGATGGCAAGAATACTTCGGCGCGTTGGACGATGGGTTCGAGCCGGTGTCGGCACCGCATTATATCAAGGGCCAGGTGGATCATCGTCTCTTTGGAACCGATGCACCGACGCTGGCAATGCCACTGTGGACCAGCCTTGCTTTCTGGCGCGGGCTTGCTCTTGCCGCCCTCGTACTTGCCATGATCGGCTTTGGGCGCGATCTTATCCAGCCCCCTTCCTCGCCGGCGCAATTCGTTGCATCCATGGTTGCCGACAATAGCCCGGTGCGCACCGTCGCCGTCTATGATGAACAGACCAAGCGCCTGAAGGTGACGGTCGTTGCCGGTGACATGCCTCCTGACCGTTCGCTCGAACTCTGGCTGATTGCCGGCAGTGAGGCACCCGTTTCGCTCGGCCTGATGAAATCGCCGCAAGTCACGGAATTCACGCTTCCACAGGCCGTGGCCGCGAAACTGCGTGACGGAACGACGCTTGCCCTATCGGTCGAACCGCTTGGCGGCTCACCAAGTGGCGCACCCACCGGCGCTGTCGTCGCCGCGGGTACTGTCCGCGCAATCTGAACCATTTCCAAAAAATTCAGCGGCCGCTGAAACTTCGCAGTCGGCGCCCTCGTATCTCCATCGACCTCTCAACGGAGGCAATGCAACAGTGGAGATAGAGATGCTACGCAAATCACTGAGCCTGATCGCACTTTCGACGGTCCTGATTGCCGGAACTGCGTTCGCCAAGAATCCGACTGTGGGCGGCGCGCCCATGTATCCCAACAAGAACATCATCCAGAATGCGGTGAATTCGAAGGATCACACGACCCTCGTCGCCGCGGTCAAGGCAGCAGGCCTCGTCGAAACACTCGAAGGCAAGGGACCGTTCACCGTGTTCGCGCCGACAAATGAGGCCTTCGCAGAGCTTCCGAAGGGCACTGTCGAGACACTGCTGAAACCTGAGAACAAGGACAAGCTAGCCAAGATCCTGACTTGCCACGTCGTCGCTGCTGACGCCTCGTCAAAGACCATCATGAAGATGATCGATGACGACGAAGGGACGCATCCGGTCAAGACCGTGGGCGGCTGTGTCTGGATTGCCAAGTACAAGGGCAAGAACCTGACATTAACCGACGAGAACGGCACGGTCGCCCATGTGACGATCGCCAACGTCAAGCAGTCGAACGGCGTCATTCATGTGATCGACAAGGTTTTGCTGCCCAAGATGTAAGCGCAGCAAAATGCGCAGAAGGCATCTGCGCATCTTGCCCCGCGCGATTTCCTAGCCCTAGGTCGTGCGGGGCACTTCAGTTCTCATCGAGCAAAAGCGCGATTGCACCGCGCAATTCATCAAGACCAGCGCCCTTCTCCGACGACGTGGCCAGGATTTCGGGATAGGCTGCGGCGCGCTTCTTGATCGCCTGCGCCGTCTCCTCCATCAGTCGCGGAACGCCTGCCGCCTTGATCTTGTCGATCTTGGTGAGGATGAGCTGATAGGAAACCGCCGCCCGATCAAGAAGATCGAGCACTTCGGCGTCGTTCTTCTTCACGCCGTGCCGTGCGTCGATCAAGACATAGACGCGCTTCAGCGTGGAGCGACCGCGCAGGTAGTCGAACACCAGCCGGGTCCAGGCGTCGACCTGCTCCTTGGGTGCCTCTGCAAAGCCATAGCCCGGCATATCCACGACGGCGATCGGCGGCAGGTCGGCTCCCTCGCCCGAATAGCCTTCCGGAACGAAATAATTGAGCTCCTGGGTGCGGCCCGGCGTATTCGATGTGCGCGCCAGCTTCTGGCCAAGGATCGCATTGATTAGTGACGACTTGCCGACATTGGATCGGCCGGCGAAAGCGATTTCGAGCGGCCCTTCGGGCGGCAGGAACTTCATTGACGGAACACCGCGAATGAAAACCCATCCTTGCGCGAAGAGCATCCTGCCCTTCTCGATCATCTCATTCGTCATGTCCTCGGGCTCAGTCACGTCTTTTTCCGTTCGTTGCATGTGCGGCTTGTCTGCAATCAAGGTTTATCTTGGCCTTGTCAACCGGCACAAAACAAAGCCCCCGGACAGTGCCGGGGGCTCGATGGCGCGTGAAACAGGCGGCTACTCCGCTGGTTTTGGTTTTTTCTTGAATATGCCGGCGAGGTTGTCCCACAGCTCGACCTTTACACCCTGGCGCTTCATGATGATGCCTTGCTGGATGATCGAAAGCGTGTTGTTCCATGCCCAGTAGATCACGAGAC
>NZ_JBBNAM010000362.1:0-5028 GCF_037994425.1 Phyllobacterium sp. | reverse complement strand
ATTATCGAGGCTCGCAGGGACGCTGACGACGCATCACAAAAAACGGTCCCTTGAACCCGCGTGCCAGGCTACCTCAGGCCCACTTCACGCGCGAGACTTTATCCCGCGTCCTTCCTCGGATGCATACGCTGCTGCATTTTCTCTGCCCGTTCCAGAGCTCCATCGACAACCAAATGTGACAGGTCCAAACTCTTATATGTAATGCGGTTGACCCTGTTTCCGAACTCACGCAATCCGTAAGTTCGGTTGCTGGTCTTGGCTTTGGTAACATAGTGCCCTTGTATCCATTCCCGCTCTTCCTCGGTTAGCCCACTTCGCGATGCAGCGGTTGTCCACGTTGCACGGAAATCGCGAAGGGGTTTGTTGCCTGATTGGGCTATGGCTTTGTGAAGGCGAGCATAATCCCGCCACCATTCGCCAAACGATTCATGCAGATAGTTTCGCTTCCCCTTAACGCGTAGGAACGGAAACAGTGCTGTTTCATCTTGCTGACGTAGCTTGTGCACATAATCGAGGAAGCCAAAACGCAAGAGGTTATCAGCAATAGGAAGCGATCTACGGGCAGCACTTGGACCATCCTCAGCTCCCTTTAACGAACGAAGTCCCTTGTTAGGATGCGTACCCTCGTCGGTTATCTTGATGCACCAAACCTTCTCGTCATCATTGAAATAGATGTCGCTCACCAACAACTGACAGACCTCCTCGGGGCGGCTGCCATACGTGAGCAGTATCAGCGGTATCCAGAACGCGGCCTCTCCTTTGCCTCGACGCGGCCGTTCATGGCTCGTGAAGACCGGTAGATTGAATATTGCCTTGAGTTCTTCCGACGTGAAACCCGCTGTTGGTTCCGGTCTGACAGCGGTCAGCTTTTGTTCTGTAAAGGGATTGTCAAGCTCACGATTCACATAGCCTCTCGACCTTGCCCATTTCCATACGGAACTCAGATGCCCAATGTGGGTGTTGACTGTTTTGTTCGTTAGCCGCTTGCAGTCCTTTTGACCAGCGTACAGCTTCACTTGCTCATGCAGACCAAGAAGCCTGTGTTCACTGTTCGGCTTTGCGGGTTTTTGTTGCAGCAGCACGATCCATTCAGATACGTCGCGCCGCGTTATATTGCACATGGGTTTTGCACCGTAGACGCTCTCGAACAGCTTCAGGGCCGTCTCTGTAGCCTCGGTGGTCGAATAGCCTTTCTGGTTCATCGCCAGCTTCTTCTCCGCCAACTGGCGCAGCGTTTCGCGTTCAGGCTTCTCTAAAATCGCCGTCAGTTCTTCAGGCTCGCTGGGCGTCGCTACGGGATTCCCGTCCTGTCTTTGCAGGACAACTTCCAGAACATCGATCTGAGCCCTGATATACTCCTTGCACAGTCGCCTGAACTCAAGCCCCTCGGGGTTGATTAGGAGCTCACGATCTTCACAAAGGCGTATCGCCTCTTGTTTGACAATATCCGTGATTCTGCCCTTAGCGTAACAGTCTTTGTAATAGGAGAGCATAGCTTCGGCGGTTTCCGAACGCTCATTAAAGCGGTGATCGGGGTCTATCTTATGTAGGACTTCACCTTGGAAATCTTGCAATTGCTGACGGACGCTTTCTCGCAGAATATCCTCTTCGTCATCAAAACGATCGTCCTCATCTTCCGAAATCTGAAGACTCTTCTCTGTGGCAACAATATACGAGATCATGCTGTCCGTAAGGAGATCAAACTGGCCCTTCGAGCGCTTCTCGGCAAGCTGAATGAGTCGGTCGCATTCCTTCGATGCAGCAGCATAATTCTCCATGATTGCAGCATCAGCCGATTTCCCGGGACCAAGCCAACGGACAAATTCTGTGATCTGCCCAGCTATGTGGGGACGGAGACGCTTTGGAATCGTCTTCCGATATTTCCAGCGGCCATTGATGGAGAATAAATTGGGGACCATGACGCCCATTTGATCATCGCTTTCGTACCAGGGTTTCGTACCAAGCGCGATGACTAAGTGTATGAAATTACAATATATTCAATCCAAACAACACGTTAGGATGCTGCTGGTGCCCAGAAGAGGACTCGAACCTCCACGCCTTGCGGCACACGGACCTGAACCGTGCGCGTCTACCAATTCCGCCATCTGGGCAGCGGGGTCTCATGTAAGGGGCGGCTTTGAGTCTGTCAATCCATTTAGAGCGCTTCTCGCCTAAATCGAGGCGGTTGTGCTCGCGCGGGGGCCATCCGTTGGAAGACGACCGGGGCCGACGATCGAGCATCGGCCCCGGCGCCCGAAGAATAGAGCGCGGCGCGTTTATTCAGCCTACCAAGACTTCCTTCGAAGCCACGGTCGAGTCTGCATTGAGCTTGTAGACGATAGGAATGCCCGTCGCGAGTTCCTGCGAGACGATCTCTTCGCCGGTCAGGCCATCCAGCGCCATGATAAGCGCCCGCAGCGAATTTCCGTGGGCGGCAACAAGCACGGTTTCGCCGCGCAAGACATGTGGTTGAACGTCGTGGAGGTAATAGGGCCATACCCGCGCGCCGGTGTCGCGCAGGCTTTCGCCGCCGGGAGGCGAAACATCGTAGGAACGGCGCCAGATATGAACCTGCTCCTCGCCCCACTTGGCCCGGGCGTCATCCTTGTTGAGGCCGGAAAGATCGCCATAGTCACGTTCGTTCAATGCCTGATTGCGGATGGTCTTGAGGCCTGTTTGCCCAACTTCTTCAAGAATGTGGTCGAGGGTCGCTTGGGCGCGGGAAAGAACCGATGTAAAGGCGATATCGAATTCGAGACCCTTGGCCTTGAGGCGCTTGCCCGCTTCGATCGCTTCCTTGTGGCCGAGCTCAGTCAGGCCAGGGTCGCGCCACCCGGTGAAAAGATTCTTCAGATTCCATTCGCTCTGGCCGTGGCGGACTAGGACGAGGGTTCCGGACATGGGGGTACTCCTGTGAGATGTCGTTATGGGTTGAGGCCGAGCACGTCGAGCATCGAATAGAGGCCGGGTTTGCGGTCCTTGCCCCAGAGCGCCGCCTTGATGGCGCCGCGAGCGAAAATGGTGCGGTCTTCCGCATGGTGCGAAAGCGTAATGCGCTCGCCTGGCCCGGCAAGGATGACGGAATGATCGCCGACTACGGAGCCGCCGCGCAGGGCGGCAAAGCCGATCGTGCCGGGTTCGCGTGCTCCGGTATGACCATCGCGAACCCGGACGCTGTGCTGGCCGAGCGCTATGTCGCGGCCATCGGCGGCCGCCTGACCCAGCAGCAGCGCCGTGCCTGAAGGCGCGTCGACCTTGTGCTTGTGGTGCATTTCCAGGATCTCTAAGTCGAAATCATCCGAGCTCAGCGCTTTCGCTGCCTGCTTGACCAACACGCTGAGCAGGTTGACGCCAAGGCTCATGTTCCCTGATTTGATCACCACCGCATGACGGGCGGCGGCCAGGATCTTGGCATCGTCCTCGGCCGAACATCCGGTCGTGCCGATGACGTGGACGATACGCGCCTGGGCGGCAAGTTCGGAGAATTCGACGGTCGCGGCAGGAGCGGTGAAATCAAGGATGCCCTCGACGCCGATGAAGACCTTCAACGCATCGTCGGTCACCGTTACGCCGAGCGAACCGACGCCGGCAATTTCGCCGGCATCGCGGTCGATATGCGGCGAACCGGCCCGTTCGACCGCACCGGCGAGAACTGCGCCGGGCGTTTCGTTTATCAGGCGGATCAGCGTCTGGCCCATGCGGCCACCGGCGCCGACGACGGCAAGTTTCATCGGCGTGGCGGTCTGTTCGGCACTCATGCGGCGGGTCCTGTCATTGCTGCTGGCTGCAAATTGGTATCGTCGATGATGGGCGACTCTTCCTTGCCTTGCAACTGATAGAAACGTGCGTAGACGCCGTTGGGAATGGCAAGGAGGCTTGTGTGCACGCCTTCCTCCACCACACGTCCGGCCTCCATGACGACGATGCGGTCGGCATTGACGATGGTCGAAAGTCGATGTGCGATGACGATCGTGGTCCGCCCGTGCATGACGCGATCCAGCGCCTGTTGCACCCGTTTTTCCGATTCGTTGTCGAGCGCCGAGGTCGCCTCGTCGAGAAGCAGGATAGAAGCATCGCGAACGATAGCGCGGGCGATCGAAAGGCGCTGCCGCTGCCCACCCGAAAGGTTCGCGCCATTCTCGCCGATTTCCGTGCTATAGCCCTGTGGCTGTCTGCGGATGAACTCGTCGGCATTGGCGAGTTTTGCCGCTTCGATCACTTCCGCGTCGGTTGCATCCGGGCGGCCATAGCGGATGTTATCGGCGATCGTGCCTTCGAATAGGTAAGGCTGCTGCGAAACATAAGCGATCGATTTGCGCAGTGAGCGCTTGCTGACGTAGGCAATATCCTGCCCGTCGATGAGGATGCGGCCGCCGTCGATGTCATAGAAACGCTCCACAAGGCCGAAGAGTGTGGATTTGCCCGCGCCCGACGCGCCGACAATAGCCGTCGACTTTCCGGCTGCCGCTGTGAAGGTTATGCCGTGCAGGACCGGAACCTCGCCATAGCCGAAGCGGACATTGTCGAACCGGACTTCTCCGGCTGGAACGGTGATCGGAACCGCGCCGATGCTGTCTGCCTGCCTGGGCTCTATATCCAGAATTTCATAGATCATACGGGCGTTGACGAGGGCGCGCTCAAGGCCGACCTGGACACGGGCAAGCCGCCGTACCGGATCATAGGCGAGCAAGACCGCCGTCATGAAGCCGAACATCGCGCCCGGCGGCTCGACACCATGTACGGCACGATAGCCCGTGTAGGCGATCATCGACGCTATCGCGAGCCCGGCAATGAGATCGGTAATCGGGGTCAGTCGCTCTTCGACGCGTGCTATCTTGTTCGAGCGCTCTTCGGCGCGGTCGATCAGGGTTGTTACCTTGCCACGCAACTGGTCTTCCATCGTGAACGCCTTGACGATGGTTATGCCCTGGGTTGCTTCCTGCATTGCGCCGAGAAGGTGCGAATTCAGGGTCACGGACTCGCGGTGGATGGCGCGCAGTCGCTTGGTCAGATAGCGGACCGTAAGAA
>NZ_JBBNAM010000361.1:0-78119 GCF_037994425.1 Phyllobacterium sp. | reverse complement strand
TTGTCACGTCGACCCTCTACGTGACCTGCATGATTATCGCCGATGTCGTGACCGCATGGATCGATCCTCGCGTGAGGAGCGCACTCTGACATGGCGGTGATCGGCATAGACACCAACCGCCTACCATCGCAATCGGCTGAACCTGGCTGGCTGCGCCGATCGGGCCGCGTCGTCTCCGACATCTTCCATACGCCGCTTGGCGGCATTGGCCTCACCCTTGTCGTCCTCATCCTGCTGGTTGCGCTCTTCGCGCCTTGGATTGCGCCCTATAGTCCGACCGCAATCAGCGTCAAGGAGCGGCTGGCCGATCCGTCGCTAAACCACATCCTCGGCACCGACCAGTTGGGTAGGGACCTATTTTCCAGGGTGATCGCCGGCACGCGGACGGCAATGATGGTTGCCATGTCTGCCCTGTCCATTGCCCTCGTTGCGGCGTTGCCGCTTGGCCTGATTGCGGGATACGGCCCGCGCTGGCTCGATGCGGCGCTTATCATTGTTTTCGACAGCCTCAGCTCGCTGCCAATGATCATGCTGGGGCTCGCCATCGTGGTCCTGCTCGGACCCGGCATACCGACGGTCATTCTTGTTATCGTTCTCTATTCGGTCCCGAGCTATGCGCGTCTTGTGCGCACCCAGACGCTGAGCCTCAAATCCCGCGATTTCATCAAGGCGGAGCAGGCGATGAATGCCTCGACGCCGCGCATACTTTTCGGTCATCTCCTGCCGAACGTCATCGGACCGCTGCTCATCCTCGCCTGCCTCGACATCTCGACGGTGATCACACTGGAAGCTGGGCTTTCGTTTCTCGGACTTGGCGTCAAGCCGCAAGTGCCAAGCTGGGGCAACATCCTGAGCGACGGGTTCTCCGTCATCCGCTCGACCGCCCTTCCTGTTATCGCCGGCGGGATGCCCCTCATCCTTGCGACGATCGGCTTCACTTTCTTCGGCGAGGCGCTGCGCGATGCACTCGACCCGAAGCTTTCACGGGAGCGCAAGCCATGACAACCGGCCCGGCACCCGCAAATCTGGACATGCCGGCGCCCGTACTTGAACTTGCCGACATTTCCATCAGCTACGGCGGCATCATTCCCGCTGTCGTGGGCGTTGATCTGAAGGTCATGCCCGGCGAAATCGTCGGGGTTATCGGCGAGAGCGGCTCCGGCAAATCCACCCTGGCCCATTCGGTCCTTGGGCTACTGCCGGAATCGGCGCAGGTCTCGGGGAAGACGCTTTCCCT
This sequence comes from Phyllobacterium sp., assembly GCF_037994425.1. NCBI lineage: Bacteria > Pseudomonadati > Pseudomonadota > Alphaproteobacteria > Hyphomicrobiales > Phyllobacteriaceae > Phyllobacterium > Phyllobacterium sp. The sequence continues at coordinate 76,882 of NZ_JBBNAM010000361.1, read as the reverse complement.
GAACGGCTCGAACATGCTCGACGCGCCAGCGCAGAGCTTGCGCGCATTGCGCGGTCCCGCGGCGGCAATGATTTTCCAGAACCCGATGACGACCTTCAGCCCGATGCACACTCTCGGGCGCCAGCTCATGGATCTCCTCTGGCGCGAACGAAACCTTTCAAAGAGTGACAAACGCCAGATGATCCTCAAGGCGCTGCATGATGTCGGTCTTCCCGATCCTGCCGCGCGGCTTGAAGCCTATCCGTTCCACCTCTCCGGCGGCATGCTTCAGCGCGTCGCCATCGCCGCGGCGCTCCTGATGCGTCCATCGCTTCTTGTCGCGGATGAACCAACGACGGCGCTCGACGTGACGATGGAAGCACAAATCCTGCACCTCATGCGCGAGATCCGCCGTACGGCGGGCGTATCGATCCTGATGATATCGCACCACCTCGGGGTCATTGCCGAGGTCTGCGACCGCGTCGCGGTCATGTATGCCGGACGCATCGTTGAAGAGGGCCCGGTCGACGTCATTTTCGCCGATCCGCGTCATCCGTACACGAAAGCCCTCTTCGCCTGCGAGCCGGCGCTGATCGAAACGGGAACGATACGACTTCCCGTCATCGGCAGCGATGTTCCTCGCCCGGTCCGGGTAGGCTGTGGTTTTGCCGGATGCTGCCCGCAGGTCCTGGAACGCTGCTGCGTCGACACCCCACCCTGGGTAGCAGTCGGCGCTGGCAATGCGCCTCACCACTCACGATGCCATCGGAGTACGCCATAATGCGGGAAGCGGCGCTGATCGAGGCTAACAATCTTTCGGTCGCTGTGCCGGGATCGTCGCGCTGGTCTTTTTCCAGAAAGCCAAACCTCGACATACTGGTCGACGTTTCCGTTGCCATCAAACCCGGAGAGATCGTCTGCATGGTTGGCGAAAGCGGCTCTGGCAAGACCACCTTCGGTCGGGCCCTCCTCGGCCTTGTCCGCCCGTCCTCTGGCCAGATCGTCTTTGACGGTGCACTCCTCCCAGACTTCTCGGCCGCGAGCTTCCGGCGTATCCGGCGCGAAACGTCGCTCCTCTTCCAGGATCCGGTGACATCGTTCGATCCGCGTCAGCGCATTGGCTCGATACTGGCCGAACCTCGCCGCATTGCCCATAGCGGCAGTGTGGCCGAGGCCGAAATTGACGAACTCGCGCGGAAGGCCGGCCTCGCGAAGCAGCTCCTGTCGAAGTTTCCGCACGCGCTGAGCGGCGGGCAGGCAAGGCGTGCAGCCGTGGCGCGGGCGCTTTCGGTGGTACCCCGTCTGATCGTTGCAGACGAACCCACTGCCGGCCTCGACGTTTCGGTTCAGGGCGGTGTTCTCAACCTCTTCCTCGACATTCGGGAGGAGTTCCACACCTCGTTCCTAATCATCACACACAACCTGTCGATCGCGCGCCACGTGTCGGACCGAATCGTCATCCTTTACCTCGGGCGCGTGCTGGAAAGCGGGCCGGCGCGCGAAATCTTCCGTGCTCCGCGCCATCCCTATACGCGCGCCCTTCTCGATTCCGAGCCGATACCCAATCCGGCCAAGCGACGTGAAGCGCCGCCGGTGATCGGAGAGGTGCCTAGCCTCGCGGCGCGGCCAAGCGGCTGCGAATTCCACACGCGCTGCGGTTTTGCGCAGGATCGCTGCCGCAAGGAAAGGCCGGCTCAGACAACAATCACATCAGAGCACCAGGTGGCTTGCCATTTCCCGCTGACGCCGCGGCTGACAGTCGTTGGTCCGCCGCCCCAGCGCATGCCAAAGACTGCCAATAAATAACAACCAAACAGAACAAAAGAGGGATCAGAACAATGAACGCAGTTACGCTCAATCGCAGACACTTCCTCCTCGGGGCCGCGGCCGGCATGTCGGCTCTCGCGATGCGGCCGGGTCTCTCCTATGCGGTCGAGGGCGACACGCTGGTCGTGCGCGGCGCCTCGGACATCGAAGTTCTCGACCCCGCGTTTCAAAACGGGCTTCTGGAGGAGGAGATCGGACGTTGCCTGTTCGTCTCGCTGAACCGGCTCGACGATGTGCGTTCCGGCGCGGCGAACTGGACGCTTTATGCGGCAAGCGAACTCAATCAAAAATCGCCGACGGAAATCGAGTTCAAGCTCAACGACTGGCTGGAATGGACAGGGGATTTCGGGCCGATAACAGCTGAGGACGCCAAGTTCTCCTTCGAACGCGTCGCCGATCCGGCAAACAAATCCGCCTGGGCCTATGCCTTCGACGCCCTGGACAAGGTGGAAGTGACGGGAGAGCGCTCCGGAATCATTCATCTGAAGGCGCCGTCTGCGCCGTTCTACGTGACGACCCTGCCCTATTACATGGGCCATATCGTCTGCAAGAAAGCGGTCGAGGCGGCCGGTGGCAAATTCACGACCGAAGTTCCCGCAAGCGCCGGACCTTATGTCATCGAGAAATGGGTGCCAAAGCAGAACATCACGCTTGCCCCAAATCCCAAGTGGAAGGGTCCCGCTCCGGCATTCGCGAAGATCAGATTCGAGATCGTGACCGATGACGATTCGGCCGCGCTCGCCTACGAATCCAAATCGCTGCAATACACCAAGATCAGCCTCAATACGCTCGCTACCTACCGCGAAAAGCTTCCGGCCCAATCGGAATTGATCCAGATGAACGGCAACCGTTTCGTCTGGCTTGCAATCAATCTGGGCAACCCGAAGTTTGCCGACGAGAAAGTACGTCGCGCCCTGCAATATGCGCTCGACGTCACCCAGATCACGGACGGATCCTACGCCGGTCTTGCCGCCCCAGCGACGGGGGTCATCCCGCCGTCGATGATCGGGCACCGGGAGGCGATTCTCTACCCTGCCGACACAGCCAAGGCGCAAGCGCTGCTCGACGAGGCAGGCGTTTCCGACCTGAAGATCGAGCTTGCCGCGCAGAATGACAAGACCAGCCAGCTGACCTGCCAGATCGTCCAGGCCGTTTTCGGCGCTATCGGCGTTACCGTCGACATCAAGACCTATGATGATGGCGTCTACTGGACGCTCGGCGACAAGAGCTCAGGCGAGACCTGGAAGACACTCGAAATGGTGCTGATGAGCTTCGCCGGCGGCGTCGATCCTTCAGAAAACCTCACCTGGTTCCGCCCGTCGCAGATCGGCGTCTACAACTGGTCGCAGTTCGACAGTCCGGAGTTCGAACAGCTCTACCAGGATGGCATGAAGGAGACCGACAAGGAAAAGCGCGGCGTTATCTACGGGAAGATGCAGGACCTGATGGAACAGTCCGGCGGCTTCATCTTCCTGACTCATGAGACCTTCGCGGCCGTCGCACGCAACGGCCTCAAGCCCTGCATCATGGCCGACGGTTATCTCGACGTAACGAGGTTCGGCAAGAGCTGATCCATAGCCCTCGGGAACAACCCGACATCGGAAGGAGGGCATTATGGCCCGGAGCATGTTGAACAGGCGCGAGCGCCGCCTAGCCAGCGCGGGAACAGTTCGTCAGATGCCGTTTGGCGGAGTCGCCAACCGGTATCCGCCGATTGCGATCATGAGCGCAGACGAGATCGAATCCATTCACCGCGCCTCGTTGCGGCTCCTGACGGAGACCGGCGTCGAGATACTGCACGATGAAAGCCGCGCGCTCCTCAAGGCCGCAGGGGCGGACGTCGATATGTCCAACATGCGGGTACGCTTCGATCCGGCGATGGTCGAGGAAACGATCCGGACCGTGCCCTCCAGCTTTACGCTGCAGGCGCGCAATCCAGCGCGCAATTTGCGGGTGGGCGACGGCAGCCTGATCTTTGCGGCGACCGGCGGTCCCGCCTTCGTCCATGATACCGACCGCGGCCGGCGCGCCGGCAATTACGAGGATATGTGCGATTACATACGGGTCGTGCAGCAGCTGAACGTGATTCATCAAGAAGGTGGCTGCCCGTGCGAGCCAACCGATCTTCCGCCGGATTCGCGTCATCTTGATTTCTACCATGCGGCGATCCGGCTCACCGACAAGAACTGGCAGTGCTGGGCGCTCGGCGGTTACCGGGTCGAGGATGCAATCGAGATGCTGGCGATTACGCTTGGCCAGACGCGCGATGAGTTGCGTGCCAATCCTGCGACCCTCACCGTGGTCAACTCCAATTCGCCGCTGCGACTGGATATACCGATGGGCGAAGGCCTCTGCGCCATGGCACTGGCGGGTCAGCCGGTGGCCCTCACGCCATTCACGCTGTCAGGCGCCATGAGCCCGGTCACGATCGCCGGCGCCCTGACCCAGCAGAATGCCGAAGCCTTGGCCTTGATGACGCTTTCACAGGTGGTCTCGGCCGGCGCGCCCGTGCTCTATGGCGGCTTCACGTCCAACGTCGATATGCGTACCGGCTCGCCAGCTTTCGGAACGCCGGAATATGCCAAGGCGCAGATCGCCTCCGGCCAGCTGGCGCGACGCTATAACGTACCTTTCCGTTCATCGAACGTCACTGCTTCGAACACAGTCGACGTGCAGGCGGCCTATGAGAGCGGCATGTCCCTGTGGAGCACGATCATGGGCGGCGTCAGCCTGATCGAACATGCAGCGGGTTGGCTCGAAGGCGGGCTCACCGCTTCGTTCGAAAAGCTCATTCTTGATGCGGAAATGCTGCAGATGATGCGCAGCTTCCTCGACCCGATACTCGTCGATGATGACAGCCTTGCTGTGGACGCCATCAACGAAGTCGGACCGGGCGGTCATTTCTTCGGGACGGGACACACCCTCGCCCGCTTTGAGAATGCCTTTTACGAACCCATGCTTTCTGATTCGCGCAATTTCGAGAACTGGTCTGAAAGCGGTGCCCGCAGCGGTACGGATCGGGCCAATGCAATCTGGAAGGACCTGCTGCGCACTTACGAACAGCCGCCACTTGACCCCGGTGTCGATGAAGCGCTCGAGGCCTACGTGGCGCGGCGCAAGGAGGAGATCCAGGCAGGCAAGATGTAACGCCCGCTTGACCGCATTCACAGAGTTAACTCGTGAGGCGGTCCTTCACGAGACCGGGCCTGTTCGGCTTTTAATTTCGTGTATATAGTCGATCGCAAAGATGTCTTGTGGGACCAATGTCGGCAGCCTATGCGGCAGTCACAGAAGTTTGCCGCTTGCGTGATATAAGCGACCTCTCGTTGAACCGGATTGACTCCGCATGACCGTCAATCGCACGCCCAGAAAAAAGACTCACCATACAAGCAAACGCCCACCCTTCGAGCGGATCGCCCTGCTCCTGCAGGGCGGCGGCGCCCTTGGCTCGTATCAGGCCGGCGTCTATCAAGCGCTCGCTGAATCTGACCTCCATCCCGACTGGGTGGCCGGCATTTCGATCGGCGCCATCAATTCTGCCCTCATTGCCGGCAATGCGCCGGAGAGGCGCGTCGACGCATTGCGACAGTTCTGGGAAACGGTCACCGAGCCGCCACTCGGCGTCGCCTCGATCGCTTCGGCGTGGCTTGGCAAACTCGCTGCCAGAGGCGATATGGCCCATGGCTTCGTCAATCAGGCACAAGCATTTGCCACCATGGTGGGCGGCGCGCCCGGCTTTTTCGTTCCACGTCCGCTGCCGCCTTTCATCTCACCCGCCGGAAGCATGGAAGCCGAAAGCTTTTATGATGTCGCCCCGCTCAAGGCGACGCTCGAACAGCTTGTTGATTTTGACCGGATCAATGAAGGGGGAACACGTTTTAGCGTCGGCGCGGTCAATGTGCGCTCCGGAAATTTCGAGTATTTCGACAGCACCACCCATCTGATTACGCCCGACCACATTATGGCGAGCGGAGCGCTGCCACCGGGTTTCCCGGCGACGCGGATCGAAGGCGAATATTACTGGGACGGCGGACTGATCTCCAATACGCCTTTGCAATGGGTGCTCGAGAGCTATCCGCGCAAGGATACGCTGGCTTTCCAGGTCGATCTGTGGAGTGCAAGAGGTGAGATTCCACGCGATCTCGTTGGCATCGAACTGCGCCAGAAGGAAATACGCTTTTCGAGCCGTACCCGCGCTGCCACCGACCAGTTCAAGCGGGCACAGCGCCTGCGCCGGGCGCTCAAGCACTTGTTGAAGATGGTGCCAAAAGAGACGTTGGCCGCAGCCGATTACGAGACCAAGCTTCTCATCGAGCAGGCTGACGAAACCGTCTACAACATCGTGCAGCTGATCTACCGCGCACGATCCTATGAGGGAACATCCAAGGACTATGAATTCTCCCGTCTGACGATGGAGGAGCACTGGGCTTCGGGTTACAACGACGCGGTTCGTACGCTGCGCCACCCCGAAGTGCTGGAGCGTCCCGATACGCCCGACGGCGTCGCCACGTTTGACCTAGCCTAGCTGATTGAACCCGCCTCCAACGAGCAGCGAGCACAACCATGAATATTGAAGATGTCCGCGCCAAAGCTTTTGCCATGCCGCTCAACGATCCGGCATATCCTAAGCCGCCTTACAAATTCTACAATCGGGAATATGTCATCATCAATTACCGGACCGATCCCGACGCATTGAGAGCTGTCGTGCCCGAACCTCTTGACGCCATCGGTGATACTGTCGCCTACGAGTTTATCCGCATGCCGGACTCGACCGGATTCGGCGATTATACCGAGACTGGACAGGTGATTCCGGTTCGTTTCAAGACTCCCTCAGGCGAGGTCCAGGAGGGCGGCTATGTTCACGCCATGTACCTCGATGACAACTCGCCGATTGCCGGCGGCCGCGAGATCTGGGGCTTTCCCAAAAAACTTGCAACGCCAAAGATCAGTCATCAGCAGGAAACGATCGTCGGCACACTGCACTATGGCAGCGTCCTCTGCGTCACCGCAACCATGGGCTACAAGCACAGGGAGCTTGATCTCGAACCGTTGAGGAAGGCGCTCACCAAACCTGCCTTCATGATCAAAATCATACCGCATGTCGATTGCTCGCCGCGCATCTGCGAATTGGTGCGCTATTATCTCGAGGACATAACCTTGAAGGGCGCCTGGTCGGGTCCGGCCGCGTTGCAACTCTACGATCATGCGATGTGCGACGTGGCCCGCCTTCCGGTTCGCGAAGTGATCTCGGCAAGCCACTATATCGCCGACTTGACGCTAGGGCTCGGCGAAGTCGTCTTCGATTACCTGAAACAGGATTGATATCCGAACAGCAAAGAGGTTGAGCATGTCTCGCTTTACAGGAAGAATTGCGATCATCACCGGCGCCGCGAGCGGTATCGGCAAGGAGATCGCGCTGCGCTTTGCCGCTGAAGGCGGTACCCCGGTGATTGCTGATCTCAACATCGACGCGGCAAACACCGCCGCCGAGGAGTTCAAGGCGAACGGCGGCGATGCCTTTGCGGTTGCGATGAACGTGACCGATGAAGCCGAAGTGGAAAAGGGCATTTCCGACGTGATCGCCAAATACGGCAAAATCGACATCCTCGTCAGCAATGCCGGTATCCAGATCGTCAAACCGCTTGTCGATTTTCCCTTTGCCGACTGGAAGAAGCTCCTATCATCCATCTCGACGGTGCCTTCCTGACAACGAAGGCGTGCCTCAAGCACATGTACGCGGCAAATTACGGGCGCATCATCTACATGGGCTCGGTCCATTCCAAGGAGGCTTCGAAACTCAAGGCGCCTTACGTGACTGCCAAACATGGCCTGATTGGCCTCGCAAAGGTAGTCGCCAAGGAGGGCGCGGAACACAATGTCAGCGCCAATGTCGTCTGCCCCGGATTCGTGCGGACCCCGCTCGTCGAAAAGCAGATTCCCGAACAGGCCAAGGAACTCGGCACAACGGAGGAACAGGTCATCAAGACAGTCATGCTCAAAGATACTGTCGACGGTGAATTTACCACGACCGACGATGTGGCGGACGCAGTGCTCTACTTCGCCGGCTCAAGAACCAATGCGTTGACTGGCCAATCTCTGGTAGTGAGCCACGGCTGGTATATGCAATAGGCGACTGCCTTTCTTGTCGACCTGCAAAGGCTATGTCCATGCTACTCCTCCTGGCAGGTGGTGCTGCTGCCATTGCGCGTAAGTTTCGCCTCCCTGCCCTTGGTCCAGAATTCGGTGTTCTCATCCGCGTACCTGCCGCCGTCAGCGGAAAGCGCCTGCGGCAGCGTGTAGGTGTCGCCACTTCCGGAAAAGACAAGATTGGCGGTGCCGAAGCCGTCGCCGGGCAGCGTGAAGCTTGCGGTCAGGTGCGAGCCATCAGCGCATTTATACTTCACGTCCTTTGCAAAAGCCTCGATCGGCACGAACACCCGTGCAACACCGCACATCCCTAAGATCATCCTTGACGTCATTCGCAATCCCCCTCGACATAAATGTAAAGGCAAGCTATCCGCCACTCCCGCGGTCCATCAACGCCAGCGTGTTTCCATCAGGAACACCCTTGCACCAATAGTCAAGGGCCTGGTGATACAGACTCCCAGGCGCCACAGCGAGTGAGAACAATGTCATGCTCGAGCGAAATTTCATGTCGTCGGGTGAACCGAATATCTCGTGCAAGGTCGGCCCGCGAATGGCGAGGACGGCATTGGTGCATTCAGCAAGCCGGCTACCGAGCAGGGGATGGTCCAGATAGGCACGCGCCTCATCGAGCGAGGATATGCCATAGAATTTGGCGGTCGACGACCGACCAAGTTCACGTAACTGCGGAAAAATGAACCACATCCAGTGGCTGCGCTTTTGCCCGGCCCGTAACTCGGCCAGCGCCTCCTGATAGACAGAAGCCTGCGCCGCCACGAATCGTGCAAGGTCGAAGGGATCATCCGACGGCATTGTGCCTTCCTCGTACTGCCCACGCCCTTTTGAGGTGAGTATTGTAAGGTGCGGCGGCAAGCTTGTACACATTGGGTCATGGTCCTTTCATGACCTTCATTCATGCCGCAGCCTAGGAGGGGAGCGCTTATGGTCGATGCCACGTCGTCACCGGTCATCGTATCAATTGTCAATACGCTGGAAACGGCGCTCACGCCTGTTTTCCTGCTTGCCGGCACCGCCGGCTTCCTCAATGCCTTCGTCTCGCGCCTCGCCCGTCTTTCAGACCGCGTCAACCAGATTTCGGACCTGATCGGTACTGATCATGAGCTGAACGCCGCGCGTTTGACGCAGCTCAGCTATTTACGATACCGGACACTCGCTTTGGAAATTGCCGTGGTGCTCGGCACCCTTGCCGGCGTATTGACTTGCCTGGCAATCGCCTCCCTGTTGGGCGGAGCCGTTGGACGATCGGGGTTTCGCGAACACGTACTCTACTGGCTCTTTGCAGGAGCGGTCTTTGCGCTGATCGGCGCGCTGATTGCATTTCTGTTCGAAATGTTGACCGCCAGCCAGAGCATGTTACGACAAATAGCCAAGGACCAGCGCACGCGCAGATAGAAAATCGTTGCTTTTCTCAGTCCAATTGCGGGCGTGTTCCAATCAAGCTAGAGAATCACCACAACGAATGGTTGTAGCTGGCGGAGGCGGTGATGGTTCGATCGACGAAAATTGCGTTCGCTGCTCTGGTTGTGGTAACATTGCTGGGGCAGGGTTCATTCGCAACCGCCGAGAGCAAGACAACGGATCAGGCGATTCAGGAAGCGCTCGGTGATCCCGCTCCGTATCGCCAACTCATCAGCGAATTGCAGAATGCCTTGAAGAATCATGATTCAGCGGCGATCGCTGCGCTGGTGTCATATCCGATATCGGTGACGGTCGGATCGAAGCAGCAAACGATGAAATCGCCCAAGGATTTCATCGCCAACTACAACGCAATCATGACGCCGCAGATCGTCGCGGCGACTGCAACCGAAGCTTACGAAGACCTCTTTGTCAACTATCAGGGCATCATGCTCGGCGAGGGCGAAATCTGGATAAATGGCATCTGCCAGGACAAGGCTTGCAAGAAGGTCGACGTCAAGGTGATGACGATCCAGCCGCGCAGTCCACTTAGCCCGCCGCTCACGCCGGAACAATTGGCTTCGACGGCGCAGGTAAAACCGGCCAAGTCATTCAAGGGCTGGGTCGTCGGCTGCGATAATCTGCGCAACTGTACCGCGCTCGGAATGGCACCCGACAATGATGACAGCGCTTATGTTAGGGTAACGCGAGGCGGTGGTATCGGCGACAGACCCAAGGTGGCGATCACCATCGACATTGGGGCGGATGCAGCAAAATCAACACTGAAGCTTGAACTCAACGGGGCCACGACCGGCACGGTTTCCGCCGACCCCTTGCAAACTACGGTCGACGGCTCGCTGGCTACCGCCAGTCTCGAGGGCGACGCGGCTGCGGGGCTGATCGAGGCAATGCGCAACGCGACCAGTATGAGTGTGACTATATTACAGGACGCAAAAACGGGCGCGAAGTGCGACATTCCACTCACCGGCTCTGCTGCGGCCTTCCTCTATCTCGACGATGAACAAAAACGCGTGGGTACGGAAACCGCCCTTGCAATGAAAGGTTCGGCTGCGTCATCGGCCCTGTTGCCGCTTCCCGTGGCCTCCGTCGTAAGAGCGGTGAAGCTCACGGAAATTCCCGATCCGCTTCCCAAGCGGCCTGAAGGGGTCAAAGAACCACCCGCCGACAGTGGCTGCACGTCTGATTTTCCGGATATGGCGATCAAGCTTTCCAACAAGCTGACACTTTGGGGTGTTTGCAATGCAACCGGTGCCTACAATATCGACTATACCTATTGGATCGTTGGCGAGGGCAAACCGCGACTCGCCCGATTCAATATTCCTGGCCTGAAAACCGACTTCTATCCGGGCACGGCGACAAATCTCAGCCTCGCGGACGATTCAGTCACGCTCAACTCCTTTGCCAAGGGTCGCGGCCTTGGCGATTGCGGCACGTCGGCGGACTGGGTATGGGATGGCGAGGGTCTCAGGCTCGCGCGTTACAGCGAGCTTGACGCCTGCAGCGGAGTGGTCAGCGATGACTGGCCCGTCCTTTTCCAGGCTAAGAAAGAATAGGCGCCTGGCTGGAGCGCTGCTTGCTTAGAATATCACGCCGTCAAAGGTCGGATGCTGTCGCAGCATCACCGGCCCTTGCTGGCGGAAAATCGTGTTACCAGCGTTCGAACCGCCTGCTCATCATCGCGCTTCGAACCCTATCCAGTACCCATTAGCCCGGCCCCTAAGAAATTATAGCGAGGCGGCGATTAATTGAAGAGGCGCTGACATCCGTGCACACTCGACAGGCTGATTGACCCCAGCAGGGGCCCGGTTTCCCATACCCCCGATAATTTGCCTGGCCGGGCCTCTTTCAATCATTTTCGAGGTAGTGGCTATGGAGCCGGACGATTCCAGCCCGCTGAAGGCGGAGTACGAACCCTATCTGACGCCGGTGTTGCCCTATGTCATCGTCTTTATCATAACGACAACGCTCGTCATCACCGCGGGGTGGATGTTCCGCCGCTAAGTAGCATTGGGCCCGGGGCCGGCGCCCTCCCCTGTCAGTTCCAATATGCACCCAAAGGCTGACACGAAAGAGCCCCGCTTGCGAGGCGGGGCTCGTCTGCTTCGATTTTGGACCAGGCCACACGACCGACTGGGTCGCAAGGCATGGATTCGATTTAAGAACTAGTGCCCATTGCCGTGGCCGCCACCACCGCTGTTATTGCCACCTCGGCCATTGTCGCCATGGCCATTGTCACCCTTGCCATTGTCGCCTTTGCCACGGTTGTCATTGTCTTTGTCATTGTCATTGTCATTGTCTTTGTCTTTGTCGTTGTCGTGCTTGTCGTCACCTTTGTGGTCTTTATCATCGCCCTTGTGGTCTTTGTCGCCCCAGCCACCCTTGTCGCCGTGGTCGCCTTTGTCGTGACCCTGTTTGCCGCCGTGGTGCTCGCCGCCGGGTCCGCAATTGCCGCCGGGATCACTATCTCCACCGGGTCCGCCTGTACTACCGGTGCCACCCGTTCCATCGCCGCCTGTTCCGCCTGTACCACCCGTTCCGCCGGTTCCACCACCGCCTGTGCCATCAGTTCCACTCGTACCACCAGTTCCGCGAGTGTCACCAGTTCCGCCGGTTCCGCCGCCGGCGCTACCACCGTCGCCGCCCGATGTACCGCCTGTGCTACCACCTGTACCGCCCGTGCCGCCAGCACCACCCGTACCACCTGTGCCGCCACCGGAATTATTGCTGGCCGAATTCGTACCGCCGGACGTGCCTGAACCGCTTGATCCGCCCTTGCCAGCCTCGCCCTTCGAACGTCCGCTGCGGCTATTGTCCGATACGTTGCCGTGATCGTGGTCCCAACTCGACGGCTGGCTGATAGCCGCTGTCGTCATGGGCGGGCACATTTCAAGCTGTTTCTTGCTGAGGATCGATCGCTTGTTCAAGGCATAACAGCAAAGGCCAACATTATCGTCGGTCAGCTGCTTGCACTGTGCGGCGCTTGCAAATAGCACACGCCGGCTCTGAGCATAACTCGGGCCTGTCTGGATAAGAGTTGAAACTAGTCCCAAGGTTGAAATCGTCAATACTACGAATAAAACGCTGCGTCTGCCCCGTCTTTTATTATTGTTTATTGTACGCATGTGACATTTCCCCAAGTGTTATTATTATTAATCAATTCCACGCATCGGGATAATGTTCTCAGCTATCACGTAGCCATTGATGGCTTTATTGCTTGGCAAAAATGTAAACTTAAGGTTGCTGCATTGATACATAACAATGCTGTTTATAGTCGATGTAAAAAGATTGATGCAAAATCGGGGCTTATACCGTATTATCTAATTTGAGAGTAAGCGCCGTGTAATGAGGCGACCCGTGTTCCAGTACATACTTTGCTAACCATAAATAAGTAAGTTCAAGAAAAAGACGGCGTCAAAGTCGCGACAATCAGTGCGTAACGCCGTGTTAAACGTTGATTCACATATTCAGGATCTTCGACACGATTTTACCGCGCTGACGCGCCAATTCGTCCCTGCCGATCTTTGGGAGAACACAGCATGATGCGCCGATTTTCGCTCGTGAGCCTGTCTGCGGGATGGTGCCTTGCCGCCCTCGCCACGACGTCCGCCTTTGCGGAAGGCACCGAAATGGAGCTCAAGGGCAAGGGATTTGGCCCGCCTGCGTTTCGATCATTCTGCAATCACTACGCGAGCCTCTGCAATACGCGATCGGGCGCCAAGGTGGTGCAACTCACAGGTGAAAAGCGCAAGCAGCTCCAAGCGGTCAACATGAGTGTCAATTCGTCGATCAGGCAACAAAGCGATATGCAGACAAATGGCGTCGACGACCTCTGGACGGTCCCGACCAAGGCCGGGGATTGTGAGGATTTTGCCATCTTGAAGAAGCGCGAACTGATGCGCCGCGGCTGGCCGGCGGCCTCGCTGCTGCTTACCGTCGCGCGCCTGCCATTCAGCAATGAGGGCCATGTCGTCCTGACGGCACGCACGTCTGATGGAGACCTCATTCTCGACAGCCGCAGCAACTCGGTGCGCGACTGGTCGAGTACGTCCTATCGCTATTATGCGCGCCAATCCCAGACATCCGCTGGCTGGGAGCGCATCGGACGGGCAATTCCAGTGACCACCACAGCAAAGGTCAAGCTGGACTACACGAGCACCGCAAGTATCAAATAGCAGGACCGGGCGCGGATTGAAGGATCTGCACCCCGTTTATCCTGTAGGCTCCGTCCGGTTGCCTGACGAGCTGGTAGACTGCGGTCCAGTCCTTGCCGTCCGGGCCGGTGATGAGAACGTCCTGTATGATCTGGTCACCTTCGACCCTGCTGCGTCCGAAGGCAATATTGCCGGGTCTGAAAACCGGCTGGTAGGCGCGCCTGACCATATCGAAGAAGAGGTTCTGGTTGAGAAATTTCTCCTGTATCGCCGGTGACGCAAACGAATAGGCGGTGGCGGCATCATTGTTGAGAAAGGCCGCAATCTGATTCCTGATGATGAGTTGCGCAGTGTCGACCGGCTCTTCCGCCCAACCCTGTCCTGCAAGAACAAGGAAAACGCTCAACGCCGCGCCATGGCAGAATGTTCTGATCATCACGTCCTCGCATGCCCAACGCCATCGAGCTTCTAGAAGTACGATGCGACCCTGTTGCCGGATCACCCGGTCAGCAGAATGCCGAACTGCGCGTTGCGACCGGTTGCCGCTGATGCGGTCAAACGCGATTGCTATTGCCACGCAGTGGTGAAAAACTGCGCGCACATTCACGCTCTTGCAATGAGAGGCGCGCCGGTCCCACCGGCGTGAAAATCTGCTTTCCATGCCCACTAAATCAGTGCGAAAAGCCTGCCGCCCAGATCATGACTGATGCACGCTCAGCCGAAACCGATAGTGTGACGGAATCGCTCTACTGGCGGCAAAACCTCGTGGTCTGCCTGCTCGGCTCATTTACGACCATCGTTGCGATGACGCTCATCCTGCCATTCCTGCCGCTTTATGTCGAACAACTTGGCGTCAGCGATCATGCCGCTATCGTCCAATGGTCTGGCATCGCCTATGGCGCAACATTCTTCACCGCCGCGCTTGTCGCACCCCTATGGGGTCACCTTGCCGATCTTTACGGGCGCAAGCTGATGCTCATCCGTGCGAGCCTCGGCATGGCGATTGCCATGTCCCTGATCGGCATGGCGACCAATGTGTGGATGCTCGTATTTTTGCGACTGCTGACGGGCCTGCTCGGCGGCTATGCCTCGGGTTCCACCGTCCTCGTCGCGACGCAAACACCGAAGGCAAGGACCGCCTGGGCGCTAGGCACGCTTTCGGCCGGGATCATGGCAGGCAATCTCGTTGGTCCGCTAGTCGGCGGTGTCCTGCCGCCGCTGATCGGCATTCGCCAGACTTTCTGGCTGGCTGGCGGGGTGATTTTCATCACGTTCCTCGCCACAAGTTTCTTCATCAAGGAAGAGTGGCGCCCACACAAGATGAAGTCGGCGAGGCGACATGGCGGCTGGCGCGCCATTCCCGACAAGCGACCGGTTGTCGTGATGCTGCTTGCCGGCATGCTGCTGATGCTCGCCAACATGTCGATCGAGCCGATCATCACTGTCTACGTGGCGCAGCTGGTCACCGATCCGGCCAACATCACGGTTGTCGCCGGCGTCGTCATGTCGGCTGCCGCCCTCGGCAGCATTCTTTCGGCGTCAAGGCTCGGAAAACTGGCCGATCGGGTGGGGCACTGGAACGTCATCGTAGCCGCGCTGGGCGTGTCCGCGCTGCTTTTGATCCCCCAGGCATTTGTTACCGAAAGTTGGCAGTTGATCGTGCTTCGGTTCCTGATGGGGCTTTCGCTGGGTGGTCTCCTGCCTTGCATCACGGCCGTGATGCGCCACAACGTGCCGGATAATGCCGCAGGCAGCATCCTCGGCTACGCAACTTCGTCGCAATATGTCGGCCAAGTAGTAGGGCCGCTCGCCGGCGGCTTTGTTGGCGGCCATATCGGGATGCGCGCGGTATTCCTTGGCACCAGCGTCCTCCTCGCCGGCGCCGCCATCTACGGGTGGTTGGTACGTCCGAAAAAAGGGTGATACGCTCCTCGAAGTACCGAGTGATTCGTAGCGAATGACGATCACGAATAATTCGCCAGATTGTCATGGAACCAGACTGACTCCCGACGCATTACCGTGGTCAGTTTAGCCTGCAACCAGTTGCAACTAGACTGTCCGACATTCCATGGAGGAAGTAATGAACGACAAGCGGTTTCCCATCCCCGTCATGATCACTGTTGGAGCGGCCGGACAGCGTGCCGTGTCCACCGTATGGGAAGCGATCGAATGTCTGCGAACTTATTGGCCCACAAAAAAAGGGCCTAGCTACAGACGGGCATTGCAGGCCTGCCTCGACGCGCTCGACGGCTGGAAACCCGCACACAAGGCGCGGCATGCCTTTATCAGCGCCGCACGCGAAGCCGGCGTTTTCCTCGACCCACGTTTGCATTAATCAGCGTTCGAGCCAAAAACACGGGCGACATGGGCCGCCCGATTTACTGCACAAATCAGCGTATATTGGCCCGGGCCCGTGGACGCTTTTCATTCATTTCATGGCTGAAGATCGTCGGCGGCAATGGCGTCCTTTGCCGGATGATATCGGCGCCCTTCTCGCCCATCATGATGGTCGGTGCATTGGTGTTGCACGACGGAACGCGCGGCATGACTGAACTGTCGCATACGCGTAGACCCTCGATACCACGGACCTTGAGCTCAAGATCGACAACCGCCATGCCGTCGGAACCCATCTTGCAGGTGCCGACGGGGTGATGATCAGTCTTGGCATTGGCACAACCGTAGTCGAAGAGTTCCTCGTCGGTATTGTACTTTGATCCGGGCAGGCGCTCGGCCATAACATACGGCTTCAAGGCCGCCTGGCTCATGATTTCGCGGGCAATCCTCAGACCTTCGATCGACATCTTGCGATCATGCGGATCACTCCAGTAGTTGGGATCGATGAGCGGGGCGGCGCTCGGATCGCTGGATTGCAGCCGCACGGTGCCGCGCGAACGAGGGTGTAGATAGGCGGAGTTCAAGGTTACTCCGGCATTTTTCAGCCGCTCGACACCAGCCTCGATACCCGAGCCCAATCCCAGATGGAACTGGATATCGGGCGAGCGCGCCTCCGGGTCGGCGTACCAAAACCCACCGGTCTCAAACAGGCTCGACGCTACGGGTCCCGTGCGGAAAAGCACGTACTGGATGCCGGCCCAAAGCGTTCTGTGGAGCTTGGCGACCCCATCATAGGTATGATCACCCGTGCATTCGCAAATGACGAACAGATCGAGATGATCCTGCATGTTCTCGCCGACGCCGGGAAGATCATGCGTCACCGGCACACCGACGTTTTTCAGGTAATCCGCCGGGCCAATGCCGGACTGGAGCAGCAGCTTGGGGGATCCGATCGCACCGGAACTGACGAGCACCTCGCGGTCGGCGCGGACCGTCTCGCGGGCGTTGCCGTTGATGATCTCCACTCCGACCGCCCGGCCGCTTTCGACGAGGACCCGCGATACCTGGGCGCCCATGCGGATCGTTAGATTCTTGCGGTCGCGTATGGGCGCGAGATAGGCCATCGAGGCCGAAGAGCGTCGGCGATTGCGCTGGGTCAGCTGATAGAAACCGACGCCAGCCTGTTGGTGGCCATTGAAATCATGATTGTAGGGAATGCCGAGTTCCTGCCCGGCCCTGATATATGCATCGCAGATCGGCAGTGTCGCTGCCGGCATCGAGACGCCGAGCGGGCCCCCATAGTCGTGGTAATCGTCGGCGAAGCGCTGATTGTCTTCGGCGCGTTTGAAATAGGGCAGGACATCGCGATAGCTCCAGCCGGTACAGCCATCTTCTCGTGACCACAGGTCGTAATCGGTTGCATTTCCGCGCGTATAAAGCTGGGCATTGATGCTTGATCCGCCACCGATGACCTTGGCCTGCGTATAGCGCAGGACGCGGTTCTTCATATGCTTTTGCGGCACCGTCGACCAGCCCCAGCTCGCGACGCCTTTGGTCATCTTGGCGAAGCCGGCAGGCATATGAAACAGCGGGTTCCAGTCCCCGCCTCCAGCTTCTAGCAGCAGCACCGAAACGTCGGGATCTTCACTCAGGCGATTGGCGAGAACACAGCCCGCGGGCCCGGCGCCGGTGATGATGTAATCATATGTCATTTTAGAGCCTGCTTATCGAAAGGGCGCCATCGGCATTGATGATGGAGCCCGTGGCAAAGTTGAAATCACCGCTGGCGAGCGCCGCCACGATACGCCCGAGATCGGCCGGCTCGCCCCAACGTTTCATCGGCACCAGGCCCTCGGCGATTAGCTTGTCATATTTTGCAGCGGCAACCGACGTCATGTCGGAACGGATGATCCCGGGCCGCACATCGAAGACACTGATGCCCTGATCAGCGAGACGCACCGCAAGTCCTTGTGTGAAGGCGGCAAGTGCCGCCTTGGTCATGCAATAGTCTAGACGCTCCGGCGACGTCATCTCGGCGGATACCGAGGTCACGTTAATGACGCTGCGGGCTGTTGCGGCTCTACGAGCAGCCAGCATTTCGCGCAGCACAGCCTGGGTGAAGAAGATCGTCCCGCGCAGATTGATAGATACAATCGCATCAAAATTAGCCGGCTCAAGGTCAAGGAAATCCCCCCGCACCTTCGAACCGATGCCGGCGTTGTTGACGAGACTATCAATGCGACCATGGGTATCGAGCACTGCCGCTACAGACCCGGCATGGCCAGCCAGATCGGCGATATCGGCCGCGTGAAACGAGACCTTGGCTCCGAGTTCTTCTAGAGCAGTGACGGCCGCCTCGGCTGCCTCGTCATTGACTACATCTGTAATCGCCAGGTCGAAGCCCTTGCCGGCCAGGGCCTTGGCAATTCCGAGCCCGATGCCGCGACGGGCTCCCGTGACGAGTGCGACCGGCTTCATGACAGATCCTCCCGGACGATATGGTCAGCGACGCGCAATGCCTGGGCGGCTATCGTCAGCGCCGGATTGACGGCTGCCGATGTGGGCAGGAAGGCGGCGTCGACAACGAACAGATTGGGATGGTCGAAGGCGCGGCAGTAGATGTCGAGCGGCGCCGCTGCGGGGTCTTTGCCCATGCGGACTGTGCCACATTGATGCGAAGGCGTCTTGCGATCGAACGCCTTGGAGAGCACCAGCGGAAAGCCCGCCGCGCGCAGGATCGACTTGATCTGAGCCACGAGTTTCTGATGCGCCGGCCAGTTGCTCCGACGCCACTCGAGGATGATCCGATCGCCGTCGACACGCACTCGGCTTTCCGGCTTTGGTACATCCTCGCTCATGGCGAGAAAATCCACCGTATGAGCACAGAAGCGGTCCAAGGCCCATTCGGGAACCATTCTCAGATCGGATTTAAGGACGGGACCGCTGATCCGCCCGAGCAACTGGACATTGCCAAGCGGGGCGCCGCCGTTGCCGTCCGAAAGGTAGAAATCGTTGAAGCCGAACGTCTTCTGATAGACGGCGTCATTCGTGAAGCGCGGATCAAATCCGATAACCGCCGACAGATTATGGTTCATGAAATTGCGCCCAACCTGATCCGACAGGTTGGCGAGGCCTGCAGGATTGGCATCATCGGCGGATCGCAAAAGCAGAACAGCCGATTGGACCGCGCCCGCCGATAGAATGACAAGCTTCGGTCGCAAGCAGTGGTTTTGGCCATCCTGTTCATAATGGACCGCTGCGATCGACTTACCATCTGGTGATGTTTCAAGCCGGCTGACGCGAGCATTCGTTTCCAAGCGGACATTCGCGTCCTTGAGAGCAACAGTGAGGGCCGTCGTCTCTGCGTCCATCTTTCCGTTGAAACTGTTGGGGTGCGCATCCCAAGGTGTCTTCCCGTGCCGTAACCAGGTATCGATATCGACACCCAGCGGCAGGGAAGCCGGATGCACGCCGACCTTTTTCAGACGCGCCCGAAGAGCGGCTATGGGCGCCTCATCAGGAACCGGTGGGAAGCTGTAGGGCGTAGAATGATAGGGCTCGGTAGGATCTTCGCCGAGCGTTCCCCTGACCTGGAACAGTCCCTCCGCCTTGCTATACCAGGGCTCGAGCTCGTCATAGGGAAAGGGCCAGGCTGGCGATATACCTTCGAGGTGCTGCATTTCCTCGAAATCCTCGGCGCGGTAGCGCGTCAGTACGGCCCCATAGAACTTCGAATTGCCCCCGACATTGTAATAATTGCCAGGATTGAACGGTCTTCCGGTCTCATCATACCAGTTTTCGTTCGGCCGAAAGAACCCTTTCTGAAATATCGCGCGCGGATCGCGGTTCTCGGGGCGGTCGGCCAGGTGGTCGCCCGCTTCGAGAATGACGATCCTCGCTCCCGAACCGGCAAGGCCGGCGGCGACCGTAGCGCCGCCGATGCCAGAGCCGATGATAACGATATCCGGCTCCCCATTCGGTTTTGGACTACTGGTCATGGCGTCGATCGATCAGGCTCCGATGCGCAACTGCGATTGCGGATCGAAGAAGACCGCCTTGTCGAGATTGAAGGCGAGCGCCGTTTTCTTTCCCGCGGAGATAGGCGCATCGGCGCGAAGACGCGCGACGACTTCCTTGCCGCCGAGCTTGGTGACCGCAAAAGTGTCGGAGCCTGCAGGTTCGACGACCTCGATGAGGCACTCGCCTTCGACAAGTGACCCGGCATTGCGGTCTGCGCCATCGGGATCGGTCAGGGCTTCCGGGCGGATGCCGAAAATCACATCCTTGCCGGCAAAAGCCACCAGTCCGCTGTTGGTCTTCTTGATAGGCAGGCGCAGCGGCTCCATATCGGGCCGTTCAAGCACGACGTGCAGGTCATTCGCACTACCATCGATCTTGGCCTTGAGCAGGTTCATGGCAGGCGAGCCCATAAAGTCGGCCACGAAGATGTTGGTCGGGTTGTTGTAGATCTCCGCTGGTGTGCCGAACTGTTGAAGCACGCCGTCTTTCAGAACGGCGATCTTTGTCGCGAGCGTCATCGCCTCGATCTGATCGTGCGTGACGTAGACGATCGTCGTCTTCATGCGCTGATGCAGGCGCTTGATCTCGGTACGCATGTCGACGCGCAGCTTGGCATCGAGATTGGAGAGCGGCTCGTCGAACAGGAACACCTGCGGATTGCGCACAAGCGCGCGGCCCATGGCAACGCGTTGACGCTGACCGCCGGAAAGCTGGCTCGGTTTGCGCTCGAGCAGGTGGCCAATCTGCAGCATATCGGCCACCTGCTTGATGGCCTTCTCGCGATCGGCTTTGGGAATGCCACGGATCTCCATGCCGAAGGCGATATTCCCGGCAACGGTCATGTTCGGATAAAGCGCATAGGACTGGAACACCATGGCGATATCACGCTTCGATGGATGAAGCCCGCTGATCGACTTGCCCTTAATCGATATGTCGCCGGAGGAGATCGGCTCAAGCCCGGCAATGGTATTGAGCAGGGTCGACTTGCCGCAACCGGACGGTCCGACGAGGACGAGGAAGCCTCCCTCGTCGATCTCGATGTTTATATCCTTGAGGATCGGCACGTTGCCGTAGGACTTATGCAGGTCTTGGATCTTGAGAAATGACATTGATTTATCCCTTCACGGCGCCGGACATGAGTCCGCGGACGAAATACCGCCCGGAAACGATGTAGACGATGAGAGTTGGCAGGGCGGCGAGAATCGCACCGGCGAAATGTACGTTGTATTCCTTCACGCCCGTCGACGAATTGACGAGGTTGTTAAGCGCAACCGTCATCGGCGTGCTGCTGAAGCCGGAAAAGGACGCACCGAAAAGGAAGTCATTCCAAATATTGGTGAACTGCCAGATCACCGAAACGACGATGATCGGCCCGGACGAAGGCAGGAGAATGCGCCTGAATATCTGGAAGAAGCTCGCGCCATCGATCTGGGCCGCACGGACCAGTTCCGTCGGGAACGCTTCGTAGTAATTGCGAAAGTAAAGCGTCGTGAAGCCAAGGCCATAGACGATATGAACGAGGATCAGGCCCTGGATCGTTCCCGCCATGCCAAGCACGCCGAGCACGCGTGCCATCGGAATGAGCACGATCTGGAACGGGATGAAACAGCCGAGCAACAGCATGCCGAACATGACATTCGAGCCGCGAAAGCGCCATTTGGTCAGGACATAACCATTGAGTGCGCCGACGACGGTGGATATGGCGACGGCCGGAATCACCATCAGGATCGAATTGATGAAATAGGGCCGCAAACCCGTGGGCTGCACGCCGATCTGCGCGGTGGACCACGCCGAGAGCCAGGGTTCGATCGTCCACTCGCGCGGCGGCGAAAGCATGCCGCCCTGGCGGATCTCATCGAGCGTCTTCAGCGAGTTTACCAACATAACGTAGAGTGGCAGCAGGTAGTAGAAAGCGAAAACCAACAGCGCAATGTAGATGAGGATGCGGGTAAACTTGCCGCTTGTGATTACATTATCTGGGCTTGGAGCGCTCATTTGCTGCCTCCCCTGATTTCGGAATAGAGGTAGGGGATGATGATCGCGAAAATCATGATCAGCATGATGATGGCCGACGAGGCGCCGATGCCCATGGAGTTGCGGGTAAACGTGTACGAGTACATGAACGTCGCAGGGAGTTCCGTTGCCTGGCCGGGCCCGCCGCCCGTCAAGGCGATCACAAGGTCGTAGGCCTTGATTGCAAGATGGGCGAGGACGACGAAAGCGGAGAGAAAGACGGGCCGCATGAGCGGAATAATGATGCGGCGATATATCATGCCGGTCGATGCACCGTCGATCTGCGCCGCCTTGATGATCTCATTGTCGACGCCGCGCAGGCCAGCAAGGAACATGGCCATGACGAAACCGGAGGATTGCCAGACCGCGGCGATCACGACCGTGTAGATCGCCATCTTGGAGTCCTTGATCCAGTTGAACTGGAAGCTTTCCCAACCCCACTGATGCATGGTGTTTTCAAGGCCAATGCCGGGATCGAGGAACCATTTCCACGCAACGCCGGTCACAATGAAGGAAAGCGCCATGGGATAAAGATAGATGGGGCGCAGAAAGCCCTCGATGCGAATTTTCTGGTCGAGAAGGATCGCGAGGCCAAGCCCGATCACCGTACAGAAAATGATATAGAGCGAAGCAAAAATTCCAAGGTTGGTGATGGCACGCCACCAATGTGGCAAGGCCCACAGCTTGCGGTAATTTTCAAAGCCCACAAATCCATAGGACGGCAGCATCTTGCTGTCGGTGAACGACAGAATGCCGGTATAGAAGATAAAGCCATAGACGAAGACCAGGACAATCAGGAAGCTCGGTCCGAGTACCAGCTTGGGTATAAGGTCCTGTATGCGGCTGCGGGTATCCATAGCCTCACCTCTTAAATCAATATCGAATTATATCGTTGCCGCGACCGTCGCGGGGAAATCTATCCGGGACAGATCTGCCCCGGATAGAAGGCTAAGCTTATTTCGCAGCGTCGACGGCGGAAACGAGTTCCTTTACTGCGTCTTCGGAGCTCAGATCACCGTTGAATTCACGCGTGACGACGTCATAGATCGCGTTCTTCACGGCAGCCGGAACCGCATAGCCATGGGCCATGGAGCCATAGAGTGTTCCGCCCTTGCTGGCTTCGGCAAGGTCCTTGATGGCCTTCTTGCCGCAAGCGTCGAAGGCTGTGTCCGGAACGTCAGTGCGAGCCGGAGCCGAACCCTTGACGACGTTGAACGCCGACTGGAAGGTCGGGCTTTCGATAGCCGATGCCATGACGAGCTGGTTCTTGTGGTCGGCATCGCTCTTCTTGAAGAAGAGGAACTGGTCGGAGTTGAAGGTTACCGAACCCTGGGTGCCCGGGAAGCGCATGCAGACGAAGTCCACACCGGGCTCCTTCTTGGCCTTCACGAATTCACCCTTGGCCCAGTCGCCCATGAACTGCAAACCGGCCTTGCCTTCGATGACCATCGTGGATGCAAGGTTCCAGTCGCGACCGGAGAAATTGTCGTCCACGTAGCTGCGCAGCTTGGTCATGCGGTCGAAAGCTTCCTTCATCTTGTCGCCGCCCAGAGCCTTGGGATCTAGATCGATGAATGCCGCCTTGTAGAAGTCATTGCCGAGGGAAAGTACAACGGCATCAAAGATCGTCGCATCCTGCCAAGGCTGGCCGCCATGAGCGATCGGCGTAATGCCCTGTTCCTTGAACTTGTCGAGGAGGGCGATCAGCTCGTCCCAGTTGGCAGGTTCTTTACCGCCGGCCTTGTCGAGAGCCGCCTTGTTGATCCAGATCCAGTTGGTCGAGTGAACGTTGACCGGAGCAGCGATCCAATGGCCGTCATATTTGGAGAACTTCTGCAGTGCCTCCGGAATGACGTCGCCCCACTTTTCCTTGTCTGCAACTTCATCGACATTGGAAAGCGCGCCCTGCTTGGCCCAGTCAGTGATGTCGAAACCGAGCGACTGTACCGACGTCGGTGGGTTGCCGGCCGTTACGCGGGCGCGAAGCACCGTCATCGCTTCCGAACCGCCACCACCAGCAACCGGCATGTCGGACCAGGTGATACCCTTGGTCTCGAGATCCTTCTTCAGAACTTCGAGCGCCGTTGCTTCACCGCCGGACGTCCACCAATGCAGGACCTCGACGTTTTCAGCGGCGCGGGCCACCGTTGCAGTGCCGAGCAGCATGGCTGCGGCGGCAACCGTATTCATCCACTTTTTCATTTCAGGCCTCCCGTTTGAAAAAAGAAAATGTCCAAAAAATCCGACTGAGGTTTCCTCAAGTCCGGAGCATTCTTACAATAGGCGGAAGGGGCTTTACAATCGATTTAATCAGCTTGCCCATACGACTTTCCTCCTACCCAAATGCATGTTGAGAGTCTTCGTTTCGGTGTAGTCCTCCACCGCGTGTCTGCCCAATTCGCGGCCGAGACCGGACTGCTTGTAGCCGCCGAATGGCAATTCCGAAGCGCCGTCCATGAAGGTGTTCATCCAGATCGTTCCGGCGCGCACCCTGCGCCCGATCGTGAGGCAGGTATCGAAATCCCGGCTCCAGACACCGGCAGACAAACCATAGTCGATGGAATTTGCGATACGGACCGCATCATCGAGAGTCTCGAAGGTGAGAACCGATAGAACCGGCCCGAATACTTCTTCGCGGGCAACGGCCATTTCCGGCTGCACTGCCGAAAGGATCGTCGGCGCCATGAACTGTCCCATGCCCAGTTCGAGCGGTTGACCGCCATGGCTGATATTTGCGCCGCCGGTCGCTGCATTGCGCACATAGCCGTCGATTTTTGCCAGGTGTTCCGGCGTGATGATCGCGCCGACCTTGGTCTGCGGATCGAGCGGATCGCCAACCTTCACCTTGGCAGATTGAGCCGCAATGCGTGTAACAACCTCATCGGCGATATCGCGGTGCACGATCAGGCGCGAACCGGCATTGCAGCACTCTCCTGCATTGAAATAGGCGCCGAATACCGCCGCATCTATGAAATCGTCGAGTTCGGCATCGGGAAACACGATCTGCGGATTCTTGCCGCCGAGTTCGAGCGATACCTTCTTCAAGGTCTGCGCGGCATTGGCCATGGTTAGCTTGCCGATGAGCGTCGAGCCCGTGAACGAAACCATGTCCACATCGGGATGCGTGGTCATGGGCGCCCCCACCTCGGCGCCTGTGCCAGCCAGGATGTTCACGACGCCCGCAGGTACGCCGGCTTCCATCAGGATTTCGCCGAGGGCGAGGGTCGAGCCAGAGGTAAGTTCCGAAGGTTTGACGACAGCCGTGCAACCCGCAGCCAATGCGAAGGGCAACTTCTGACTGACGATGAGGAAAGGGAAGTTCCAGGGGGTGATGATGGAAACGACGCCGATTGCCTCGCGCAGGACCACGCCAAGCGTGCCCTCGCCAAGGGTATTATAGCTTTCGCCGTGCAGGTCCCGGCCAAGTGCCGCCGCATAGCGCCAGATGTCGACGGCACCACCGATCTCGGCCTTGGCCTGGCTGATCGGCTTGCCGGATTCGATGCAATCGAGATAGGCGAGTTCGTCGGAGCGCGCAGCAATAAGGTCGGCGGCCTTGAGCAGAATGTTCGAACGCTCAGCGCCGGTCATGCGCGCCCAGTGGCCTACGTCAAAAGCGCGGCGTGCCGCGGCAATGGCGCGTTCTGCATCGGCTTTCGTTCCCGCCTGATAACGGGAGACGACGACGCCGTGGCCGGGGCTGCTGCGTTCGATAACGCTGCCATCGGAGCCGTTGACCCACCGGCCATCGATCAGCATCTGAAATTCGCGCGCCTTGAAGTCATCGAGCGCCCGCGGACGCACCAGAATCGTCATTACCATTCTCCCTTGAATGCGGGCTCGCGCTTTTCGGCGAACGCCGAAACACCTTCCTTCAGGTCCGCTGTCTTTGCGACGAGGATCGAGCCAAGCGCTTCCACCGCCGTCCCATTGTCTTCGCCATTGGCCGAAGCGATCATCAGTTTTGCCACCTCCACGGCAGCCGGCCCACGCTTGGCGATGCGTTCCGCATAGGCCGTTGCGGTCGAAACCGCGGTACCCGTTTCCACGACGTGGTCGACGAGGCCTAGTCCGAGACCCTCACCGGCGCTGAAGTTTTCACCGCCGAGCGCCATACGCCGCACGACCTGCGCGCCAAAGCGCCGGACAAGGCGCTGCGTGCCCGACCAGCCAGGCACCATGCCAAGTCCCGTCTCCGGCAGGCCAAGCTTGATCTGGGTTTCAGCGATGCGGATATCGGCAGCCGCGGCAAGCTCCAGCCCGCCACCCAGCGCATGGCCGTTGAGGGCAGCGATGAGCGGCACGCGCAACGTGGCAAGACGCTCGAACACGCGGTGGCCGAAGCGTACCCAGGCATGGCCGAACTCGTTCGGCGTCATGGCCGCCCAAGCCTTGATATCCCCGCCAGCCGAGAACGCCTTGCCGGCGCCGGTCAGGATGGCAACGCGCACTACCGTATTGGCTTCGACCGCATCGCAGGCGGTACCGAGCTCTTTCAACATGTCGAGATCGAATGCATTCAGCTTTTCCGGCCGCGATACAGTGATCGTGGCAACGTGCCCGTCGAAGGTGACGATGATACGAGAGTCAGCCATGGAGCGTCCTCTGCGGTTTGCGTGGCAGTTCCAGGCCGAGCGGCTGCGGCTGGAAGAGGCGTGCATCCATCTGCTTCAAATCGCGCGCAACCACCAACGGAAATTCCGATTGGTCGAGAATATGAGCCTGCAGATCGACGCCCGGCGCAATCTCGGTCAGGACGACACCTTCTGGGCGCAGCGCCATGACGCAACGCTCAGTGACGTAAGTGATGTCCTGTCCCTGCTCGATGGCCCGGCGGCCGGAGAAGGTGACATGCTCGACCTCGTTGACCAGCTTCTTAAGCTTGCCTTCCTTTTCAATGACCAGCCGGCCGCCTTCGACATGCACTTTCGCGCCCGCATTGAACATGCCCGAGAAAACGATCTTGCGGGCACGCGCCGTGATATCGACGAAGCCTCCAGCGCCTGCCGTCACATGCGGACGGAAGCTCAGCTTCGACACGTTAACCGAACCGCTTTTGTCGATTTCGAGGAATGAGAGCAGGGACGCATCGAAGCCGGCGCCCTGGAAGTAGGTGAACTGATGCGGCGATGGTACGAAAGCCTCGGCATTCGAGGCGCAGCCAAACGCAAAG
The DNA here is from genome assembly GCF_037994425.1 of Phyllobacterium sp. Classification (NCBI taxonomy): domain Bacteria; kingdom Pseudomonadati; phylum Pseudomonadota; class Alphaproteobacteria; order Hyphomicrobiales; family Phyllobacteriaceae; genus Phyllobacterium; species Phyllobacterium sp. Next base: position 49,804 of record NZ_JBBNAM010000361.1, on the reverse strand, counting down.
TCGAGGAGTGGAATCCCGCCGACGGGGCCCTGTTCGATGACCCAGGTCACAGCGCCATGCAGGCCTTCCTCAAGCAAGATGCGCGGCACGTTCGCAGAAATGCCGAAGCCGAGATTGACGGCGCTGCCAGCCTCGAGTTCAGCGGCGACGCGGCGGGCGATGACCTTCTGGATGTTGAAATCCGGAAGCTCAAAGTCCTCGAGCGGATGGAATATCTCGCCGGAAATGGCCGGGTCATACAGGGTCTGAGTTGTCTGTTTCTGTTCGGGATCGACCACCACATAGTCGACGAGGATCCCCGGCACGCGCACGTCATGCGGCTTCATCGAGCCGCTCTTCGTAATCCGCTTGACCTGCGCAATGACGATGCCGCCATTGTTGCGCACCGCGAGCGCCTGGTCGAAACCGCCAAGATAAGCCCCCTCGTGTTCATAGGTCAGATTGCCGCGCTCGTCGGCGGTCGTTGCGCGAATGATGGCAACCTGCGGCACGATAGGCTTGAAGAACAACCACTCTTCGCCATCGAATTCGATCTTGCGAACCACCGGTTCCTTGGCCGCCGACGCGTTCATGGCGCAGCCCTGGCGGTCCGGGTCGACGAACGTATCGAGCCCGACCTTGGTCAGGACGCCCGGTCGCTTGGCTGCCGCCTCGCGGTGCATGTCGAAGAGAATGCCGGAAGGGATATTATAGGCGGCAACCTCGTTATTGCCGATCATCTGCCAGATCAATGGCGGTTCAGCGCTGGATGGGCCGGACGGGTAGGACCCGCCGATGATCTTCTTCAGAAGACCCTTCCTGGCAATGTAGTCGACGCCTTTAATGCCGCTCATGTCGCCGGCAGCGATGGGGTGGAGGGTCGTAAGGTTGCGCGGATGACCGGTCGCTTCGAAACGCGCACCGATCGCCTTCAGCATGAGGTCGGGACAGCCGAGACCGCTCGATGACGACACCGAGACGATGGCCTCGTCGGGAATGAGGTTCGCGGCCTCTTCGGGGGTGATGTGCTTGTTCATGCTCTTATTCTAGCTTTCAAAGGCCTGGATTGATGGTCTGGGCGGTTCCGGTGCGCGCGGCTTCGGTTACGGCGATGCCCGCCGCAAGCGACCAGACACCGTCCTCGCCGCTGGCCGCAGGGTTGCCCTTGCCGACGATTGCTGCGTGGAACGTTGCAATGCCTGTCTCGTACAGATTCTTGTGATCGAGCTTGAGTTCGCTCTCGCCGTCGGCATTGCGCAGTATGACCGTGCCGATTGGCTTCTGTGTCATGACGTTGCGCCCAACGAGCGAGCCTTCCGTGCCGTGCACTTCGAAGCCCGTTTCGGAGTATTTCGTGGTGAAGCCGTCATGGAACAGCGCGATCAGCCCTGACTTGAAACGCATGACCCCCATCACACCATCTTCGAGGCCCTCTTTGGCGAGGCCGCTCTTCTGGCCGAAAGCGACCGCCTCAACGGGATCATCGCCAAGCACGTAACGTAGCGTATCGGTGTCGTGGACCGTGATGTCGAGAATGACGCCGCCACCGGCCTCCGGGCGGTCAAGGCGCCAGCCCTGCAGGTGCGGCGGCAGATAGACGGCATGGAAGACCTTGGCGGCGAGCGGCCTGCCGATCTTGCCTGCAGCAATGGCATCGCGCATTGCCGTATGCGATGCGGCGTTGCGCAGGTGATGGTTGGTGGCAAAGATGACATTCGCGGCGCGGCAGGCCTCGACCATGGCCCGCGCATCCTCGAGGCTGGTCGCAAGCGGCTTCTCGCACAGCACGTGCTTGCCGGCCTTGGCGGCGGCAAGAACCTGATCCTTGTGCAATTCGTTGGTCGTCGAAATATAGACCGCATCGATCGGCTGCTCGCTGAACAGTGCGTCGAGACTCGTGACCGAATGAGGAATGCCGTGATCGTCGGCATATTTGCGGCCGCGCTCGGCATTGGTGCTCATGACCGAGACGATCTCGCCGCCACTGGCGCGGATCGCATCGATTACCCACTCGTGCGCAATGGTGCTCGCACCAATCAACCCCCAGCGTATCATGCCAACTCCTCCGGTTGTTTGACAGGCGCGCCGCAACTCTGCCGCACGACAAGACGCACCGACGTTACCAGGGTTTCCTGATCGACCTGTCCAGCATTGATCTGTTTCATCAAGAGTTGCGCCGCCCGCTGGCCCATGCCCTGAGGATCGACCGAGACGGTCGTCAGTGCAGGAACAGCTGTCTTCGCCTCGATGACATCGTCAAAGCCGATGACGGCAAAGCCCTTGCCCGGCTCGATATTGTTGGCGCGAAGGCCATCGCAAACGCCGAAGGCGACGGCATCGTTGAAGCAAAGCGCCGCGGTCGGGCGTTCGGTGAAGGCCGTCATTCGCTCGACAGCGGTGACGCCGCCGGCGCGCGAAGGCGCCGAATGAATGATGAAGTTTTGGTTCAACGGAATACCGGCTTCTGTCAGCGCATCGCGATAGCCCCGAACCCGGTCCGAGGAAACGGCCGTGTCGGCGAAGCCACCCATGAAAGCGATGCGGCGGTGGCCGAGTTTGACGAGATGCCTCACCGCCGATTTCGCGCCGGCATAATTGTCAGAAAGCAGCGTCGAGACTTTGGCGCCCGGCAGATTGCGAACGACGACGACGACAGGAATGCCGCTGTCCGCCAACGGCTTGACGTCGCTTGCTTCCGTTCCGCGCGCCGGTGAAAGGATGAGGCCGGCAATGCCGTTTTCACGCATCGAGGCAATCACCTGGCGCTGCCTGTCGACGCTCTCACCGCTATGGGCAAGGAACTGGACGTAGCCAGCGGACTGGACCACCATGTCCACGCCAACGGCAAGTTCGGCAAAGAAGCTGTTGGTGAGGTCATTGACGACGATGCCGACGATTTTCGATTTCGACTGGCGCAGATTTGCCGCTCCGCGATTATAGACATAGCCGAGATCGTTAATCAGGGCGCTGACCTTCTCGCGGGTCTTTTCGTTAACGAGGGGACTGCCCTGGAGAACAAGTGACACGGTGGATTTCGACACGCCGGCGGCGCGCGCAATGTCCACAATGCTTGTTCGTATCTTGCTCAAGTTACTCTCTCCCAGTCGCCGCACAGTTAATTGGAACGTTCCAAATATGTCAAGCGATTTCTTTTTTGACGACACCCAGGGGTAATTTTGGTCGTATTTCACTTGGAACCGCTGATATTTGGATGATTTCGCTCCGTTTTGTATAATATTTCGGCCTTGCTCTTGCTTTTTGGAACGTTCCAAATTAGAAAGTCAACGTCCGTATGGGAGCGAACGCATGACACTTAGCCTCAATCTGCCGGCCTCAGATGGTTCAAGCGCCGACTATCGCTTGCGTGGCGAACCGCTGGCGAGACCGTCGTCGCCACCTTCGTTCAACCGCATCGCCTATGCCGCCGCGCACGTCGTCTCCGACCCTATGCGCGATGCCAATCCCTGGAATTCGCCAGCGATTGACTGGGATACAACAATGGCGTTTCGCCATCATCTCTGGTCGCTCGGCTTCAAGATTGCCGAGGCCATGGATACGGCCCAGCGCGGCATGGGCGTCGACTGGGCCGTCGCACGCGAACTGATCCGCCGCTCACTTGCCGACGCGCGTACTGTCCAGGGCGCCGACCTCGCCTGCGGTGCGGGAACTGACCAGTTGTCGCCGGATGAAGCGCGGACCCTGCAGGATGTGATCGACGCTTACGAAACCCAGATCGCCTTCGTCGAAGGCGAAGGCGGGCGCTCGGTGATGATGGCAAGCCGCGCGCTCGCCCGTGTTGCCCGTTCGGCAGATGACTACCAGACCGTCTACAATGCCATACTCTCGCAGACGCGCGAAAAAGTCATTCTGCACTGGCTTGGCGACATGTTCGATCCGCAACTCGCCGGCTATTGGGGTGCGTCAGCCTTTGAACCTGCGCTCGAAACAGTGCTTGCCATCATCAACGACAATAAGACAAAGGTCGAAGGCATCAAGATATCGCTCCTAGACGAGGCGAAGGAGGTTGAACTGCGCAAGCGTCTCCCCGAGGGCGTCCTCTGCTTTACCGGCGATGATTTCAACTATGCCGAACTGATCGAGGGCCATGGCGGGCGTTATAGCCATGCCCTTCTGGGCATTTTCGACGCTGTCGCTCCCTCTGCATCCAAGGCTCTCGCCCATCTTGCTGCAGGCGAGACGCAGGCGTTTCGCGAGACGCTCGAACCGACTGTCCCTCTGTCTCGCAAGATATTCGAGGCTCCTACGCAGTATTACAAGGCCGGCGTTGTCTTCCTCGCCTGGCTCAATGGGCACCAGAACCATTTTACCATGCCTGCCGGCATGCAATCGACGCGCGGCATCGTTCACTATGCCGATATATTCCGCCTGGCGGATCAGGCCAATGTGCTGGACATGCCCGAGCTTGCCGTGGAGCGCATGCAGAGCGCGCTACAGGTCTACGGGTTGTAAAGAAAAAGGGACGGCACCGAAGCGCCGTCCCCCACTCCATCTTAATAAAGCTTATTTGCTCCAGCTCTTGACCAGCTCGTCATAGTTGACGGTCTGCGGCTTTTCCTTTTCGTTCTCGACCTTCAGCTGCGGCGCCAGATTGCCGTTCTTGACCGCATCTGCATTCCAGTAGGCAAGATCATGCTCTTCGGCCAGTTTCGGACCGATATCGCCCTGAACGCCGGATTTCTCGAGGCGTCCAAGTACCTTTTCCTGCTCCTCGCAGAGCGAATCCATGGCTTCCTGGGCGGTTTTGGCGCCCGAGGACGCATCACCGATCGCCTGCCACCAGAGCTGAGCCAACTTCGGATAGTCCGGAACGTTGGTACCGGTCGGCGACCACTGCAGGCGGGCCGGAGAACGGTAGAACTCGATCAGGCCGCCGAGCTTCGGCGCGCGGTCGGTGAAGGACTTGTGATCCAACGTCGACTGGCGGATGAAGGTCAGACCGACATGGCTCTTCTTCACGTCCACCGTCTTGGAGGTGACGAACTGCGCGTAGAGCCAGGCGGCCTTGGCGCGATCGTCCGGGGTCGACTTCATCAGCGTCCAGGAACCTGCATCCTGGTAGCCGAGCTTCATGCCATCCTTCCAGTAAACACCATGCGGCGATGGAGCGAAGCGCCACTTCGGCGTGCCGTCCGCGTTGACCACCGGCAGGCCTTCCTTGACGAAGTCGGCAGTGAAGGCCGTGTACGTGAACATCTGCTGGGCGATTTCGCCCTGCGACGGGACCGGTCCGGATTCAGAGAAGGTCATGCCCTGTGCAGCAGCTGGAGCATACGCCTTCATCCAGTCCAGATATTTCTGGATCGAGTAGACTGCCGCCGGTCCGTTGGTGTCGCCTCCACGTGCAACGCATGAGCCGACCGGACGCGAGTTCGCGTCGACCTTGATACCCCATTCGTCCACCGGCTTGCCGTTCGGAATACCCTTGTCGCCGTTGCCGGCCATGGAAAGCCATGCGTCGGTGAAGCGCCAGCCGAGCGAAGGGTCCTTCTTGCCGTAGTCCATATGGCCGTAGACTTTCTTGCCGTCGACGTCACGGCCGGTGAAGAATTCGGCAATATCCTCATATGCCGACCAATTGACCGGCACGCCAAGGTCGTAGCCGTACTTGGCCTTGAAGTCGGCCTTGTTCTTCTCGTCGTTGAACCAGTCGTAGCGGAACCAGTAGAGGTTGGCGAACTGCTGATCGGGCAGCTGGTAAAGCTTGCCGTCCGGCGCAGTCGTGAAAGACTTGCCGATGAAGTCATCGATGTCGAGACTGGGGTTTGTGACATCCTTGCCCTCGTTGGCCATCCAGTCCGTCAGGCTGCGCGCCTGCTGATAACGCCAATGGGTGCCGATCAGGTCCGAATCGTTGATGTAGGCGTCGTAGATGTTTTCCTTCGACTGCATTTGAGTTTGCAGCTTCTCCACGACGTCACCCTCGCCAATCAGGTCGTGGGTAATCTTGATACCGGTGATGGCGGTAAAGGCAGGCGCTAGCACCTTGGACTCATATTCGTGCGTGGTAATCGTTTCTGAGACGACCTTGATGTCCATACCGGCAAAAGGCTTTGCCGCATCGACGAACCACTGCATCTCCTTTTCCTGAGCCGCGCGATCAAGCGTAGAAAGATCGCCCACCTCCTTGTCGAGGAATGCCTTGGCTTCGTCCATTCCTGCCCAGGCACTGCCTGCACCGAACAATAGGACCAGAGCTGTCGTAGTACTCAATAAGCGCGTTCGCATGATTGTCCTCCCATTTGCGACTGCATTGTCAAGTGTTCGGCGGGTGCCGCACACCGAGTTTCTATACTAGGCGGAATACGCCGATGGCGTAGACCACAGAGATAGCCAGAGCCCACCAAAGATTGGGACCAACGAGGCCCAGCCAGGCGAGGTTGATGAATGCGCTGCCGAGCAGCGAGACGAAAAGCCGGTCGCCGCGCGTGGTTTCAAAGCGCAATATGCCGACCCGTGGATTACCGCCGGGCGAGGCATATTCCCATACGGCCATCAACGAGATCAGAAAGAAAATCGTCAGAAAGAACAAGGCGGTGGGGAAAGTCCAGGCCATCCATCCGCCCTCGATCAGCGGCGCGAACCAGTCGCGCGCGCCATCCTTTAGCGGCACAGCCATCACCAACAATCCCGCGAGAATGGCGAAGACCACCACGAGTGCTCCAAGGACCGCCGGCCAGGGTCGAGTTATTGCCATTATACCCTCCCCAGGGCAAAGCCCTTGGCTATGTAGTTGCGGACGAAATAGATGACGATCGCACCGGGAATGATCGTAAGAACACCAGCAGCGGCCAATACGCCCCAGTCGAGCCCGGACGCGGACACGGTGCGGGTCATGATGGCCGCGATTGGCTTTGCAGCGGTTGTCGTCAGCGTGCGGGCGATCAGCAGTTCCACCCATGAGAACATGAAGCAGAAGAAGGCCGCAACACCGATGCCGCTGGCGATGAGCGGTACGAATATCTTCACGAAGAACCGCGGGAAGGAATAACCGTCAATATATGCGGTCTCGTCAATCTCTTTCGGCACGCCCGACATGAAACCTTCAAGGATCCAGACGGCAAGCGGCACGTTGAACAGGCAATGCGCCAGCGCCACGGCTATGTGCGTATCAATCAGCCCGAACGCCGAATAGAGCTGGAAGAACGGCAGGGCAAAGACGGCTGGTGGCGCCATGCGGTTGGTCAGCAACCAAAAGAACAGGTGCTTGTCGCCAAGGAAGCGGTAACGCGAGAAAGCATAGGCGGCCGGCAGGGCAACGAGTACCGAGATCACCGTATTCATCACCACATAGATGATGGAATTGATATAGCCCTTGTACCAGGAGGGATCGGTGAAGATCACCGCGTAATTCTGCAGGGTCGGATGCTGCGGCCAGAGCGAGAAAGTGCCGAGGATCTCCTGGTTCGTCTTGAAGCTCATGTTGACGAGCCAGTAGATCGGCAGGATCAGGAAGATGATATAAATCGTCGGAATCAGCCACCACAGCTTCGATTCGTCGCCGCGCCTGCGCATCTTGCGTGCCAGCACCTTGTCGATCTGGCGCTGCTCGGCGGCAGGGCGTTCAGTTGTGCGGGCAAGTGTTTCGTTCTGCACCGACATTTCAGCGTTCCGCATCGTAGTTGGTCATGACCGTATAGAACACCCATGACAGAAGAAGAATGATCAGGAAGTAGATGATCGACATCGCAGCCGCCGGACCGAGATCGAACTGACCAACGGCCACCTTGACGAGGTCGATCGACAGGAACGTTGTCGAGTTGCCCGGTCCGCCGCCGGTAACGACGAAAGGTTCAGTGTAGATCATGAAACTATCCATGAACCGCAGAAGGACAGCGATGAGGAGGACACGGTTCATCTTCGGCAATTGAATGTAGCGGAAGACGGCCCAGCGCGATGCACCATCGATCTTGGCAGCCTGATAAAAGGCATCCGGTATGGAAACGAGCCCGGCATAGCACAGGAGCACAACAAGGCTCGTCCAGTGCCAGACGTCCATGATGATGACGGTGAACCAGGCATGCAACGGGTTCTGCACATAATTGTAGTTGATGCCGAGACTTTCCAGCGTGTGGCCAAGAAGACCGATGTCGACGCGGCCGAAGACCTGCCAGATCGTTCCGACGACATTCCACGGAATGAGGAGCGGCAGCGCCATCAACACGAGACAGACGGGAACGCCCCAGCCCCGGCGCGGCATGTTGAGAGCGATGACTATGCCGAGCGGAATTTCAATCGCCAGGATGATGGCTGAGAAGACGAGATTGCGGCCGAGCGCGGCGTGAAAGCGACTGGAATGCAGGATTTCCTCGAACCATTCCGTCCCGGCCCAGAAGAACTGATTGTTGCCGAACGTATCCTGCACCGAGTAGTTGACCACGGTCATCAATGGGATGACGGCCGAAAAGGCAACCAGCAACAGTACCGGCAGGACCATGAACCAGGCCTTGTTGTTCCAGGTTTTATCCATGGCTCAGTTCCCTCCCACCCGCCAGGAATCGGCGTAGATGTTGATGCCCTTCGGATCGAAGGCGATGTGCGGTTCCGCCGGGATTTCCTGTCCCTCGCCGACGATGACCGCGATCTCCTGACTATCGAGACGCGTGCGCACGATCTTGTGCCGGCCGATATCCTCGACCTTGGCGATCTTGACCGGCATGCCAAGGCGCCCGAGCCGCACATATTCCGGCCGGATGCCGAGTTCCATCTTGCCAGCAGCAGCGGCTGTCGACGGGGAAGGTAGCTGGATTTGATGGCCACCGATCCGGGCCATGCCTCCTTCGAGCTCGACCGGCATGACGTTCATTCCGGGCGAACCGATGAAATATCCAACGAATGTGTGTCGTGGGCGCTCGAACAGTTCCTCGGGCGTTCCTATCTGCACGATCTCGCCATCATACATCACGACCACCTTCTGCGCGAAGGTCAGCGCTTCCGTCTGGTCATGCGTAACGTAGACCATCGTGTAGCCGAAGCGCTGATGCAGCTGCTTCAATTGCGAACGCAGCACCCATTTCATATGCGGATCGATGACCGTCAGCGGCTCATCGAAAAGGATCGCATTGACGTCGGAGCGGACAAGTCCGCGACCGAGGGAAATCTTCTGCTTCTGGTCCGCCGTCAGGCCGCGCGCCTTTTTATTCGCCCAACTGGCAAGGTCAATCATCTCCAGTGTTTCACGGACCTTGCGATCGACCTCGGCTGCCGGCACGCCGCGGTTGCGCAGTGGGAAAGCCAGATTGTCGTAGACGGTCATCGTGTCGTAGATGACCGGGAATTGGAACACCTGCGCGATGTTGCGTTCCTGCGTGGAAAGGTTCGTTATGTCCTGGCCATCGAAGAGCAGCTGCCCGTGCGAGGGATGGATGAGCCCCGAAATGATGTTTAGGAGTGTGGTCTTGCCGCAGCCGGATGGGCCGAGCAGGGCGTAGGCGCCGCCATCCTCCCAGCTGTGATGCACTTCCTTCAGCGCATAATCCTTGTCCGACTTGGGGTTGGGAACGTAGGCGTGGCGGATATGATTGAGGTCGATGCGTGCCATGGCCAGCCCCTATGCCGCGCGTTTCTGAACGCGGGTGACGGAATTGCCGTCCGCGTCAAAAATCATGACGTTGCGTGGATCGATAAAGATGTCGATCTGTTCGTCCGGCGCGTAGATGTGAATGCCATGCGTCAACATGGTCCAGCGCGCATCGGCAAAGGAAAGGTGAACGAAGCTTTCAGAACCAGTTATTTCCGTCGCCGTGACAGTAGCTTTCAGCGCAATCTCATCGGGATGAGCGCGCGTTGTCTCGACATGATGCGGCTGGAAGCCGATCGTATAGGTGCCGTCGGCAAAATCGGCGAGATGCGGCGGGACCGGCAATGCGACGCCCCCCTCCAGTTGAAATGCCTTGCCAAACTTTGCCAGCGCTATCGTATTTAGGGGCGGATCAGCGAAAGTCTGCGCCGTGATCAGATCGTCGGGCCGGCGGAAGACTTCGATCGTCGGCCCGAACTGCGTAATGCGGCCTTCCGACAGGGTCGCCGTATTGCCACCGAGGAGCAGCGCCTCGTGCGGCTCTGTCGTCGCGTAGACGAAAATCGTGCCCGACTCGGCGAAAATCTTCGGCAGTTCCTGGCGCAATTCCTCGCGCAGCTTGTAGTCGAGATTGGCAAGTGGTTCGTCAAGCAACACGAGCTTGGCGTTCTTGACAATAGCACGCGCAAGCGCCGTGCGCTGCTGCTGGCCGCCCGAAAGGCTGAGCGGCGTGCGATCGAGATATGGCGTGAGCTTCAAGAGCTCGGCGGCCTTGCGAACCTCGCGATCGATCGTTTTGCTGTCGGCGCCGGCGACACGCATCGGCGAGGCGATATTCTCGTAAACCGTGAAGGCCGGATAGTTGATGAACTGCTGATAGACCATGGCGACGGAACGCTTCTGCACCGGTATGCCTGTCACATCCTTGCCGTCGAACCAGATCGAGCCTGATGTCGGGACATCAAGGCCAGCCATGATGCGCATCAGACTCGTCTTACCCGAAAGCGTGGGCCCGAGCAGGACGTTCAGCGTGGCATGTTCCAAAGTCAGCGAAATCTCGCTGAGATGGGGCTTGCCACCCACCACTTTGGATACATTGCGCAATTCGAGCATTCCTAGTCCTCCCTCGAGCGGCGTATGCCACTCCCTGGCGATGCGGACCCTCCGTCCCATCGCCCGATTTCGTTTCAGCCTATTCGGCCGCAAGCCTGCGCCGGCGATCCACCGCATCCTCCATGAAGCGGTCGAGCGCGGCGGCCTCGTCGGCCGTCAGATGCAGGCCTTTCTTGGTGCGTCGCCACAAGACGTCCTGTGCCGTCACCGCCCATTCATGCGCGATTTGGTAGCGGACCTCGGCCTCATAGAGGTCGGAACCGAAATGCCTGCCGAGATCCTCGATCGACGCTGCCTTGCCGAGCAATGTGCGCGCCTTGGTACCGTAGAGACGGAACAGGCGCCGTGCATGCGCGGCATCGAGAAAGGGATAGTCCGTTTTCAATTTCTGCAGCTCGGCATCGAAGGTGGTAGCGGCAAAATCGCCGCCCGGAAGCTTGGCAGCAGCGGTCCAAGGCTGGCCGCGCTTGCCCAGAAGCGCTTCGATCTTTTCCAGCATATGTTCCGACAGCCGTCGGTAGGTCGTGATCTTGCCGCCGAAGATGTTGAGAAGCGGCGCCCGGCCCTCGGTAGCATCGGCTTTGAGCACATAGTCGCGCGTCGCCTCCTGCGCCTTCGAAGCCCCGTCATCATAGAGCGGGCGCACGCCGGAATAGGTCCAGACGACATCCTCACGCTTGACGGGTTCGACGAAATATTCGCTCGCCGCAGCGCAGAGATAATCGATCTCGGCGTCGCTGATTTTCACCTCGGCTGGATTGCCATGGTAATCCTGATCGGTGGTGCCGATGAGGGTGAAATCCTGCTCGTAGGGAATGGCGAAGATTATGCGTCCATCAGTGTTCTGGAAGAAATAGGCGCGCGGATCGTCGAATTTCTTGCGAACGACGATATGGCTGCCCTGAACCAGACGAACGTTGTGCGCATTGTTGGCACCCACAACACCTGTCAGCACGTCGTCGACCCAGGGGCCCGCTGCATTGACGACGAGGCGTGAGCGCACCTCTTCCGTCTCGCCGGTCAACCCATCCTTCAGTGTCAACGTCCAGGTATCGGCGTCGCGGCGGGCGCTCACGACCCGATTGCGGGTGCGGATAACCGCACCGCGATCCGCGGCGTCGCGAGCATTGAGTGCAACAAAACGCGCATCGTTGACCCAGCAGTCCGAATATTCGAACGCACGCGTATAGAGCGACTTCAGCGGCTTGGCGGCCGGGTCGCGGGTCATGTCGAGCGTGCGGGTCGCTGGCAACTTCTTGCGCCCGCCAATGTGGTCGTAAAGGAAAAGGCCGAGCCGCAGCAGCCAGGCGGGGCGCAGGCCCGCATGATGCGGCAGCACAAAGCGCATCGGCCAGATGATGTGCGGTGCGTTGGACCAGAGCACCTCGCGTTCCATCAGCGATTCGCGCACCAGCCGGAATTCATAATATTCAAGATAGCGCAGCCCGCCATGGATGAGCTTGGTCGATCCGGATGACGTGCCGCTCGCAAGATCATTCATCTCGGCGAGGAACACCGAAAAGCCGCGGCCGACGGCATCACGGGCGATGCCGCATCCGTTGATGCCACCGCCGATCACGAAGATGTCGTAGATCTTTTCAGCCAAACCCGGCAATCCTCACCCCCGATTTCGCAACGCACCATATGTTCGCGATTGCGAAGCATATACAACATCATTACGAAAGCAATACGAAACTGAAATGAACTATACAGCGCAACTCATACGGGCACAAGGGGTCGGCTCAACCCGATGTTTCGATGAGGCGGACATCGGCATCAGCGCAAATGCGTCGGATCGCCTCGCTCTTGCAACGGTCGGTGATGAAGGTATGGACCTGCGAAAGATGGCCGATCCGAACCGGCGCCGTGCGCTCGAATTTGGTCGAATCGGAAACGAGGATGACATGGCGCGCATTGGCCATGATCGCCTGCGCCACCTTCACTTCGCGGAAGTCGAAATCGAGGAGCGCTCCATCACTGTCGATGGCGGAGGTGCCGATCACAGCAAAATCCACCTTGAACTGGCGGATGAAATCGACTGCCGCTTCGCCGACGATACCGCCATCCGAGCCACGGACAACGCCGCCGGCGATGACGACCTCGATGTCGGGGTATACGCGTAACCTATTGGCTACATTGATGTTATTCGTTATGACCATCAGTCCTTTGCGATCAAGCAGCGCCTGCCCTACCGCTTCCGTCGTGGTGCCGATGTTGACGAAGAGCGACGCATTGTCCGGTATGAGATCGGCGGCGGCATGTCCGATCGCCTCCTTCTCAGCAGCAGCGATCAGCCGGCGCGATTCATATTCGAGATTCTGAATGCCCGAGGGAAAGAGAGCACCACCATGGATGCGGTTAAGCAGGCGCTGGTCGCAGAGGTCGTTGAGATCCTTGCGGATCGTCTGGGGCGTCACGTTGAAATGAAGGGCGAGATCATCGACCAGGACCCGCCCATGCTCCTTGGCCATTTCCATGATTTCGGCGTGTCGGGGGGAGAGGAACATGGGTGTCGACTTTCACTTTCGTTTTCTCGGATGTTATACGAAAACGAAAATGATCACATGTCAATCGAGTGAAAAGCGAAAAGACGTCTTTCCGCTAGGCGGTGGCGCCCTCGATAATGTCGAAGCCGGTGTTGATAATCGTCTTTTCCTGCGGCCTCACACGGCTTTCAAGCAGTTTTTCTGCGGCTGTCAGCCCGATGAGAAAACGTCTGGAGAGTATGGTTGAAAGCGGCATCGGCATAGCCTGCCCTATGTCGAGGCCATTGAAGCCGAAGATGCCAAGCTTTTCCCTGACCGCGATACCACTGTGCATGCAGTGGAAGATGCCGCCCATTGCCATGTCGTCGTTGGGAAAGACGACGACATCGAGTGACGGATCGGCGGCTATAAGAATTTCCAGAGAGTCCCGACCAGCTTTCGTCGAACTCGGGCCGGGCTGCCTATGCTCGGCAACGAGGGATAACCCGGCCTCTTGCAGGGAAGTGCAAAGCCCCTCGTAACGAGCGCTGGCCCGATCGTCCGTGGCGACGCTATGTCCGGCATAGCCGAAGCGGCGATAGCCGCGTTGGATGAGATGGCGTCCGGTTTCATACCCAGCCTGCCGATGTGACATACCGACAGCAATATCCACAGGGTCGCCATCTATATCCATGAGTTCAGCAACGCGAAACCTGCCGTGCTCGAGGTGTCGGCGGGCGGTAGGCGTATGATGCAGGCCTGCCAGAATGACCGCCGCGGGCTGCCACGCCAGGAAAGAGACGAGTATCCGCTCCTCGATCAGCGGATCATAATCCGTCACCCCGATAACCGGTTGGAATGCCGTGTGGGTCAACGCCGTATGGATCCCACGCAGGACATCCGGAAAGACGATATTGGAGAGCGAAGGCAGCAACACGCTCATCAGGGTCGAGCCGGCCGAAGCCAGGCTGCCGGCGGCACGGTTGGGGATGTAGCCGAGTTCGGCGATGGCAGCAAGGACCCGCCTGCGGGTCGTCTCGGCAATCGGTCCCTGATCGCGAACCACGCGTGAAGCCGTAATTTCGCTCACGCCGGCAAGGCGTGCGACGTCCGCCAATGTCGGCATGTCAGGGCTACGGTGAGCGTTGCGTTTGCGCGGCATGTGTCAATCCGGCTTGGCTGACAAAATTTATTTATGACAGCGCTACCATAAAACGCTTGATGAATGCTAGTCAGTGTGCATAACTTTATGACAGCGCTGTCATTGTTAGATGTTGTGGGCCCGGGAGGGGCCCTTCGGAGGATTCTTGCCCATGCACGTACTGGTTATCGGTGCAGCCGGAATGGTTGGCCGCAAATTGCTCGACAAGATCGCATCGGAACCCGGTGTACTTGGCAAGGACATCGAAAAACTCATTCTTGTCGACGTTATCAGGCCAGAAGCCCCGGCCTCACTTGCGGACATTTCGACATCGAGGGCCGCCGACCTTTCAGAACCCGGCATTGCCGAATCACTGATCGCGAGCCGCCCCGATCTCATCTTTCATCTTGCAGCGATTGTCTCGGGCGAAGCTGAGGCCGATTTCGAGAAGGGCTATAAAGTCAATCTCGACGGTACGCGCCAATTGTTCGAAGCGATCCGGCTCGAAAGCATCAAGGCTCCTTACAAGCCGCGCGTCGTCTTTGCCTCTTCTATCGCGGTCTTTGGGCAGCCTTTCCCGGAGAAGATTGGCGACGAATTTTTCACGACACCCCTGACGAGCTACGGCACGCAGAAGGCGATCTGCGAACTTCTTCTCTCCGACTATAGCCGCCGCGGCTTCTTCGACGGCATAGGTATTCGTCTGCCGACCATTTGTATCCGTCCAGGCAAACCCAACAAGGCAGCGTCGGGCTTCTTCTCCAACATCCTGCGCGAACCGTTGGTCGGCGAAGAGGCCGTATTGCCGGTCGACGAGAGCGTACGGCACTGGTTCGCGAGCCCACGTTCAGCCGTCGGGTTCTTCGTGCACGCTGCGAATCTCGATCTCGGAATGGTCGGGGAGCGACGCAACCTATCGATGCCTGGCCTCTCCGCACTGGTCGGCGAAGAAATTGCGGCTTTGCAGCGCGTAGCCGGCGAAAAAGCGGTAAGGTTGATCCGACGCGAGCCGGATGCCACTATCCAGAAGATCGTAGCCGGCTGGGCGACGGATTTCGACACGAGACGGGCGACGGCTTTGGGCTTCAAGGCCGAAGCCACCTTCGATGACATCATCAAGGCGCATATCGACGACGAACTCGGCGGGAAGATTTAGAGCATGGCTTACAACCAGGAATCCGGAAAGGGCAAAATCGCGCTCGTAACCGGCGGCGGCACCGGCGTTGGCCGGGCCATTTCCGCGGCGCTGCTCGGCGCGGGCTATACGGTCGTGATATCGGGGCGGCGCAAGGACGTGCTTGACGATGCGGCAAAGCTGCTTACCGCCGAGACCGGTGGCAAGGTCAGGGCGATCGCGGCAGATGTCAGCGATCCGCAGTCTGTTGCGGCGCTGTTCGATGCGATCAAATCGGAATTCGGGCGGCTCGATCTTCTCGTCAACAATGCTGGCGTGAACGTCCCAAACATTCCGATGGAAGAACTCAGCTTCGATCATTGGAACGCCATTGTCGGCGCGAACCTGACCGGCGTATATCTATGCACGCAACAGGCCATTAAACTGATGAAGGCACAGACACCGCGCGGTGGGCGCATTATCAATAATGGCTCGATCTCGGCGCAGACACCGCGGCCCTATTCCGCACCTTATACCGCAACCAAACACGCCGTGACAGGTCTTACCAAATCAACCGCGCTTGATGGCCGCCCGTTCGACATCGCCTGCGGTCAGATCGATATCGGCAATGCCGGTACCGAAATGACGTCGAAAATAGCCACCGGCATACTTCAGGCCAATGGCGAGACGGCGAGCGAGCCGACAATCCCCGCCTATCATATCGGCGACGCCGTGGTTCACATGGCGAGCCTGCCGCTCGAGGCGAATGTGCTGACAATGACCATCATGGCGACAAAGATGCCGCTCGTCGGACGCGGCTAGTAAAAACATCGACGGCAGCGATCGGGAGCATCGCCGCCTCACGGACAATGTGGGAGGAGAACGCATGGCATCGGTTGAATTCGCCAATATACGTAAATCATTCGGGACGCATCCTGTTATCAAGGGCGTCGATATCGAGATTGCCGATGGCGAATTCGTTATTCTGGTCGGCCCCTCCGGCTGCGGCAAGTCCACGCTTCTGCGCATGCTGGCGGGCCTCGAAAACATCTCCGCTGGTGAGATCCGTATCGGCGGCCAGGTCGTGAACGGCCTCGCCCCGAAAGAACGCGACATCGCCATGGTTTTCCAGAACTATGCGCTCTATCCGCATATGACTGTTGCTGACAACATGGCGTTTTCGCTCAAGCTCAAGGGCGCGCCCAAGTCCGAGATCGACAAGCGCGTGAAACCCGCGGCAGAAATCCTCGGCCTCTCGCACCTGCTCGATCGCTTTCCTCGCCAGCTTTCGGGTGGTCAGCGCCAACGTGTCGCCATGGGCCGCGCCATCGTACGCGACCCGCAGGTCTTCCTTTTCGACGAGCCCCTTTCGAACCTCGACGCCAAGCTTCGCGTAGCGATGCGGGCGGAGATCAAGGAACTGCACCAGCGCCTGAAGACCACAACCGTATACGTGACGCACGATCAGATCGAGGCCATGACCATGGCCGACAAGATCGTGGTGATGCATGACGGCCTAGTCGAACAAATTGGCGCACCGCTTGAACTCTATGATCAGCCGGCTAATCTTTTTGTCGCAAGCTTTATCGGTTCCCCTGCGATGAACATGCTCAAAGGCAAGCTCGATCCGCAAGACAATGCGAAATTCATCACCGACAAGGGCATCATCCTGCCAGTTGCCAAGGCGCCTGACAGCGCCAAGGGACGTGCGTTGATCTATGGGCTGCGCCCTGAACACATGACGATTGCCGAGGGAGGGATCCCGGCGGAAGTCGTCGTCATAGAGCCGACGGGCTCGGAGACGCAAATGATCATGCGCGTCGGCGGCGACGACATTACCGGCGTTTTCCATCAGCGTATCAGCGCGCGCCCCGGCGAGTCCGTCGGGCTCTCCATCCATGCGGAAGCCACGTACCTGTTCGACGCGGAGACTGGCAAGCGCCTGGTTTGACAAGCGGCCGCCTGCCGGTCGGGGCAGCAGGCGTCGTGCAGAATGTCCCCGAATGCAGTTTGCCCGGAACGTGGGAGCGTTCCTGGAAAGGACTTAAACCATGGAGGAGAATCAATGACCATCAATAGAAGACATCTTCTCGGCGCGTCTGCAGGGCTCGTCGCGGCGGCCGGGCTGAACCGCTTTGGCCTCACCCCGGCCTTCGCCCAGTCGGCTCCGGCCTACAAGCCTGAGGAAGGCGCAACGCTGCGTCTGCTGCGCTGGGTGCCGTTCGTTCCGGCTGAAGAGGCCGCATGGCTCGAAAACACCAAGAAGTTCACCGAAGCCACGGGCGTCCAGGTGCGGATCGACAAGGAAAGCTGGGAGGACGTCCGTCCGAAAGCTGCCGTTGCCGCCAATGTCGGATCGGGGCCTGACATGGTCATGAGCTGGTTCGATGATCCGCAGCAATATCCTGACAAGCTCGTCGATGTGACGGAACTCGGCGAATATCTCGGCAAGGCGCATGGCGGCTGGTACCCGGGCCTCGAAGGCTATGCCAAGCGCGAAGGAAAGTTCATCGCCCTGCCGCTCTGCGCCATCGGCAACGCTGTCGTCTACCGCGACAGCCACATGAAGGCCGCGGGCTTCAGTGAATTTCCGAAGGATACCGCAGGCTTCCTCGAGCTCTGCAAGGCGATGCATGCCAAGGGCACGCCTGCTGGCTTCCCGCATGGCAAGGCTGTAGGCGACGGCAACAACTACGCTCATTGGCTGCTATGGAGTCATGGCGGCAAGATGGTCGACGAGAGCGGCAAGGTGGTCATCAACAGCCCCGAAACGCTCGCCTCGGTCAAATATGCCCAGGAACTCTACAAAACCTTCATTCCGGGCACGGAAAGCTGGCAGGACGTCAACAACAACCGCGCATTCCTCGCCGGTCAGGTCTCTCTGACCGCCAACGGTGTCTCGGTCTATTATGCTGCGATCAAGGACCCGGCGATGAAGGCGATCGCCGACGACATGCGCTCGGTCAACCTGCCGATCGGTCCGGTCGGTCAATCGGTCGAACTGCACCAGACCTCGACGATCTCGATCTTCAAGCACACCAAGTATCCGGAAGCAGCGAAAGCCTACCTGCAGTTCATGTACCAGGCCGACAATATGAACGCCTGGATTACTGGCGCCAGCGCCTATTGCTGCCAGCCGCTGAAGGAATTCGCCGCAAATCCGGTGTGGACGTCCAACCCGATCCATGCCGCCTATGCCAAGGCATCCGAGACGCTGCGGCCCAACGGCTATGCAGGCCCGCTCGGGACGGCTTCGGCCGGCGTGATGGCCGACTACGTGCTGGTCGACATGTATGCGACGGCGGTTACGGGGCAAATGTCACCGGAAGACGCCATCGCCCAGGCTGAGAAGCGTGCCAACCGCTACTACAATCTCTAGGCAACACAAGCGATCTTCCGCCGCCAGCGCGGCGGAAGATCCTCCAGCGCTGACGAGGAAACCGGAGACATCCGATGACAATGATTCAAACCGCAAAGCAAGAATCCGCCTTCGGCACCTTCGCGCGCAGCAATACCGCGATCGGCGCACTTTTCATGCTGCCTGCTGCGGCCTTTCTTCTGTGCTTCCTCACCTATCCGCTCGGCCTCGGTGTCTGGCTCGGATTCACTGACGCGAAGATCGGACGGGACGGCGTTTTCATCGGGCTCGAAAACTATCAGGCGCTGGCTAGCGACTCGGTTTTCTGGATGGCCGTGAGCAATACCGTATTCTACACGCTGATCGCATCGATCCTGAAATTCATCCTTGGCCTATGGCTCGCGCTCATTCTCAATGAGAACCTGCCCTTCAAGTCGTTTTTCCGCGCGATCATCCTTCTACCATGGGTCGTTCCGACTGTTCTTTCCGCGCTTGCCTTCTGGTGGATCTTCGACGCCCAGTTCTCGATCATATCCTGGTCGCTGATGCAGCTCGGCTGGATCGACAGCCCCATCAACTTCCTTGGCGAGCCCAACAATGCGCGCGCTTCCGTGATCGCCGCCAATGTCTGGCGCGGCATTCCTTTCGTTGCCATCTCCCTTCTTGCCGGTCTGCAGACGATCCCGCAATCGCTGCATGAGGCAGCTTCCCTCGATGGGGCGACGCCCTGGCAGCGTTTCCGCTTCATCACGCTGCCCATGCTGACGCCGATCATCGCGGTGGTGATGACCTTCTCGGTGCTGTTTACCTTCACCGACTTCCAGCTGATCTACGTTCTCACCAAAGGCGGGCCGGTCAACGCCACCCATCTTATGGCGACGCTGTCGTTCCAGCGCGGTATTCCGGGCGGCCAGCTCGGTGAGGGCGCGGCAATCGCCGTCGCCATGATCCCCTTCCTGCTTGCTTCGATCCTGTTCAGCTTCTTCGGCCTCCAGCGCCGCAAGTGGCAGCAGGGCGGACAGGATTGAGCGCGGTGAGGAGGACAGTATCATGAGCATTACCGAACAGAGTAACACCCAGCCACTTACCGATGATGCGCAGGGAATGAGCTATCTCAACCGCCTGCCGCGCCGCATCGTGGTTCTTTATCTGCCCCTCGCGATCTTCGTCTTCGTGCTGCTGTTCCCGTTCTACTGGATGGCGATCACGTCGGTGAAGCCGAATTCGCAGCTTACCGACTACAGCAATTTCAGCCCGTTCTGGGTCGTCGGTCCGACGCTCGACCACATCAAGTATCTGCTTTTCGAGACCTCCTATCCGGGGTGGCTGTGGAACACCGTTGTTGTCTCCGTATGCGCCACTTTCCTTTCCCTCGCGGCGTCGGTCTTTGCCGCCTATGCCATCGAACGCGTGCGGTTTTCCGGATCGCGCTCGGTCGGCCTGATGATCTTCCTCGCCTATCTGGTGCCGCCTTCGATCCTGTTTATTCCCTTGGCCGTGATCGTCTTCAAGTTCGGCATCTACGATACACGCTGGGCACTGATCTTCACTTATCCGACATTTCTCATTCCGTTCTGCACCTGGCTGCTCATGGGCTACTTCCGCTCGATTCCCTTCGAGCTCGAGGAGAGCGCCCTCGTAGACGGCGCGTCGCGCTGGCAGATCCTCGTCAGGGTCATATTGCCGCTGGCGGTGCCGGGGATGATCTCGGCAGGCATTTTCGCCTTCACATTGTCGTGGAATGAGTTCATCTATGCACTCACCTTCATCCAATCCTCGGAAAACAAGACTGTCCCAGTCGGAGTCCTGACGGAGCTGGTTCGAGGCGATGTCTTCGAGTGGGGATCCCTGATGGCGGGCGCACTGTTCGGGTCGCTGCCCGTGGTCATTCTCTACTCGTTCTTCGTTGACTATTACGTTTCCTCCATGACCGGTGCGGTCAAGGAGTAACTCACCAGGAGTTCTTTCAAAATGACGACGTCCAACACCTCGAAAAAGCTCCGTTCGCAGGAATGGTGGGATAATCCCGACAATCCGGGGATGACCGCGCTCTATCTCGAACGCTATCTCAACTATGGCCTCACACGCGAGGAACTGCAGTCCGGCAAGCCGATCATCGGCATCGCCCAGACCGGATCCGATCTTTCTCCGTGCAACCGCCATCACATCGAACTTGCGAAGCGTGTGCGCGACGGCATCATAGCGGCCGGCGGCATTCCCTTCGAATTTCCGGTGCATCCGATCCAGGAGACCGGCAAGCGACCCGGCGCTGCTCTCGACCGCAATCTCGCTTATCTCGGTCTTGTCGAAGTGTTGTTCGGCTATCCGCTCGACGGTGTCGTTTTGACCATCGGCTGCGACAAGACGACTCCTGCCATGCTGATGGGTGCGGCGACGGTCAATATTCCGGCGATCGCTCTTTCCGTCGGCCCGATGCTCAATGGCTGGCATCGCGGCGAACGCACAGGTTCCGGCACCATCGTGTGGAAATCGCGCCAGAAACTCGCCGAAGGCGAGATCGACTACAACGAGTTCATGGATATCGTTGCGTCGTCAGCCCCTTCCGTCGGCTATTGCAACACAATGGGCACGGCAACGACCATGAACTCGCTTGCCGAAGCACTCGGCATGGAGTTGCCGGGTTGCGCTGCGATTCCCGCCCCCTATCGCGAGCGCGGCCAGATCGCCTACGACACTGGGAAACGCATCGTCGACATGGTGCGCGAGGACCTGAAGCCGTCCGATATCATGACGCGGCAGGCCTTCGAAAATGCCATCGTCATCAACTCGGCGATCGGCGGCTCCACCAATGCACCGATCCATCTCAACGCGATTGCCCGCCACCTCGAAGTGCCGCTCGACAATGACGACTGGCAGGCGATCGGCCATGACGTTCCGCTGCTTGTCAACCTGCAGCCGGCCGGCGAGTATCTCGGCGAGGACTACCACAGGGCGGGCGGCGTCCCGGCGGTCGTCGCAGAACTGTTGAAGGCCGGCAAGCTGCCGCATCCCGGCGCTCTGACCGTCAACGGCAAGAGTATCGGCGACAACTGCGAAAATGCCGAGAACCTGAATACCGACGTGATCAAGCCCTTCGAAGCACCGCTCAAGAAGAAGGCCGGGTTCATCAATCTCAAGGGTAATCTCTTCGACAGCGCCATCATGAAGACCAGCGTGATCTCGGAAGAGTTCCGCGAGCGCTATCTATCCAATCCCGACGATCCGGAAGCATTCGAGGGCATCGCCGAAGTGTTCGACGGTCCCGAGGACTACCACCATCGCATCGACGATCCGAAGTTTGCGCTCAATGAGCACAGCATCCTGATCATGCGCGGAACCGGGCCGATCGGCTATCCGGGTGCCGCCGAGGTCGTGAACATGCAGCCGCCGGCCTATCTCTTGAAGAAGGGCATCCATTCCCTCCCCTGCCTTGGTGACGGTCGCCAGTCGGGAACATCGGGCTCGCCTTCGATTCTCAATGCGTCGCCGGAAGCGGCGGTCAATGGTGGGCTGGCGCTGGTGCGATCCGGCGATCACCTGCGCATCGATCTTTTAAAGGGCACCGCTGACATCCTCATCGACGACGAGGAATTGCAGAAGCGCAAGGACGATCTCAAGGCAGCTGGCGGGTATAAATATCCGGCGAGCCAGACGCCCTGGCAGGAAATCCAGCGCGGCATGGTCGGCCAACTCGATGAAGGCATGGTTCTCAAGCCAGCGGTGAACTACCAGCGCATTGCCCAGACAAAGGGATTGCCGCGCGACAACCACTAAGCATTCAGGAGGAAACGGACACCATGGCGAATGTTATCAGGCGCTATGAGGGGCGGCACGCGGTCATCACCGGCGGCGCTTCGGGCATTGGCTTCACCACGGCGACGCGCATCGTCTCAGAGGGCGGTACGGTCAGCCTTTGGGATGTCGATGCGGGGAAGATCGAAGCGGCTCGAGCGGCGCTTGGCGACGCAGCGCATGGTATCAGACTCGACGTCTCCGTTTCGGAGGAGGTGGAGCAGGCAGCAAAGGCAACCGCCGAGGCATTCGGCAAGATCGATGTCCTGGTGTGCTCCGCCGGAATTACCGGTCCCAATGCCAAGGTTGCCGACTATCCGATCGACGCGTGGAAACGCGTCTTCGACATCAATGTGAACGGGTTGTTCTACTGCAACCGCTTCGTCGTCCCGGTCATGCAGAAGAACGGCTATGGCCGCATCGTCAATGTCGCTTCGATTGCAGGCAAGGAAGGCAATCCCAACGCTTCGGCCTATAGTGCTTCAAAGGCTGCGGTGATCGGTCTTACCAAATCGCTCGGCAAGGAACTGGTCCAGGACGGCATCACGGTCAATGCGATCACGCCGGCAACGGTCGACACGCCGATACTGAAGCAGCTGCAGCCAAGTTTTATCGATTACATGCTCTCGAAGATTCCGATGCAGCGCTTCGGCCAAGTCGAGGAACTCGCCTCGCTGATCACCTGGATCGCGAGTGAGGAGTGCTCGTTCACGACTGGCGCCGTATTCGATATTTCGGGTGGCCGCGCCACCTATTGACGCCTCCAGCAAGGAAAAGGTTAAGCTTATGAAACTGTTGCGCTATGGCCCTGTGGGCCGTGAAAAGCCGGGGCTTGTCGACAAGGACGGCAAGGTTCGCGATCTGTCTGCTCACGTCGAGGACATCGCCGGCGATGCGATCTCGCCGGAAGGGCTCAGGAAGATTGCCGCCATCGATGCTTCGTCGTTGCCGCTCGTCGAAGTCGACCGCTATGGACCGTGCATTGCCGGCACGGGGAAATTCATCTGCATTGGCCTCAACTATTCCGATCACGCGGCGGAGACCGGAGCCAAGGTGCCACCGGAGCCGATCATCTTCATGAAAGCCACCTCCGCGATCGTTGGACCCAACGATGATGTCGAAGTCCCGCGCGGCTCCGAAAAGACCGACTGGGAGGTCGAACTCGGCGTCGTGATCGGCAAGCATGCAAAATATGTAAGCGAGGACGAAGCACTCGATCATGTCGCTGGCTACTGCCTGATCAACGACGTCTCCGAGCGTGCCTTCCAGGCGGAACGGCAGGGCCAATGGACCAAGGGCAAGAGCTGCGACACGTTTGGCCCGACCGGTCCGTGGCTGGTGACCAAGGATGAGATCGAAGATCCGCAGAACCTCAAGATGTGGCTGGATGTGAACGGGCACCGCTACCAGGATGGCTCCTCGGCGACAATGGTCTACGGCGTCAAATATCTGGTGTCGTACCTGTCGCAATTCATGAGCCTGCATCCAGGCGATATCATTTCGACCGGAACGCCCCCCGGCGTCGGCCTTGGCCAGAAGCCGAATGTGTTCCTAAAGGCTGGCGACGTCATCGCACTCGGCATCGAAGGGCTCGGCGAACAGCGTCAAAAGGTCGTTCAGGGTTAGACCCGGCTAATATACGCCGTTCTTGGATCCTCGGGTCAAGCCCTGGGATCCAAACGCACGCCCCAAGGGCTTTCACGGGCAACGTGGCCGCTCAGTAATCCTTTTCGTAGAACAGACCTGCCCCGGAATCGCCATCGGCGCCCACCGACCCCCTCGCCTTGAGGTTTGGGGTGATGTCAAGATTGACGGTGCCTTTGCTGGAGCCGCCCGAACCGGCCTCAATGCCAAGATAGACATTGTCGCGGATATATCGCCCGGCGCGTACGCCGGTATTTCCCTTGGCGTCAGTGACGACATCGAGATCGTCGAGGCCCGTATTCTTCCGCAGGTTGTCGAGCAGCGACGAGCGCTGTCCGCCGGCAAGTTCTGCTGCAGCCGCCGCCAGACGCGCGACCTGTAGCGGCGACAATTCGCCGATCGACCGCTTGAAGATAAGCCGGGCGAGGACCTCGTCCTGAGGCAGTTCCGGCTGCGAGGAGAAGGTGATCTGGAGGTCAGACACTCTGCCCCTCACCATTACGTTGACGGTGATATCGGAGCCCTGTGTCGTCGCGACAAAATTCAGTTCTGGATCAAGGTCGCCGACGAGTGTCACCTGGCCTTCAGTAAAGGTGATACGCTGGCCAAGAATCCCGAGGCGGCCCCGAATGAGGTCGAAGCCACCGACAGGCTGGATATTGGTAGCCGGCCCGGTGAGGCGCACCGACCCACCGATTTCGGCATCGAGACCCCGACCGCGGATAAATATCCTGTTCGGAGCAGTCACATTTATATCGAGGCGAACGACGCTCGGGCGTGCGGCCGACGCCGCCTGCTTCGGTCCATCGACCCCGGCGCGGCGCAGCGTCTGCACCACCGCCTTCGATGGGTCCTTGTGGCGGACGTCGATCATCGCAGCCGAGCCGCCAAAATTTTCCGGGACGGTGATTTCCGCACGATCGACATTGATGTTGCCCGCGATCACCGGATCGCGGGTGAGCGGTCCCCGGACAGTAAGGGCGCCAGTTACGGTCGCCACGAGAAGGTCGTCGTTGACGAAGCGGGCCCTATCGAGCCTGATATCGATATTCGCAGGGAAATTGGCCGCAGCGTCGGTGGATATCGTTCCGCTTGCGTTAATGGATCCGCCCGTCGAAAGCGCGGCGTTGAAAGTGCGGATGGTAACGGTCGTCCCCTCCATGCCGCCAAGGAGCGTAATTCGCTGCAACCTTAGATTTGTTTGCGGGTCGAACACCTCGGCGCCATTGGCGGAGAAGTTACCGCGGATCTGCGGTTGCCTGAAACTGCCCGAAACTGCGGCCGTCACGTCGATCGTGCCCCTGGCCTGCGTGCCGCGCTCGGCGAACGAACGATTGATCAGGGAGAGCGGGATATTTCCCGTGACATTGATGCCGAGACCCGAGCCCGACAATGGTACATTGCCATTGGCCGAGACGGTGAACCCCTGGGGTCCGTCCACCTTGGCGGAGGAAAGGTTGAGCACATTGTTGGCAAAATGGCCTGCGGCGGCGAGTTGCAGTGGTGCAAGTCCCGTCTCCTGCAGGGGCCTTGCAGTAAGCCCCGCGCCCCTGAGATCAAACTCCACACTGGGCCGGGTCAACGTGCCGGTGACCCGGCCGCTTCCTGAAATATCGCCCCCTAGGTTCTGAGCCCTGACGACGCCATTGAGCGCCCGCAGCGGCAGGCTGCGCAGGTTGAAATCGACGCCTAGCTGCCCGCCGGCAAGCGGTACAGTGCCTTTTGCGGCCGCATCGATACCACCTGCGCCCGTGACATGTGCATCGATGTTCAGCTGGTCGGTGGTCGACGTGCCCTTGGCGTCGATATTGGCCGCATCGACGCCAGCCTGCTTCAGCACCGCTGCGGTAATGCCCCGTGCCTGTACATCGAAGTTCACGTCAGGTCTCTGGCGCGTCCCACCGATCCTGGCCTGGCCATTTATTTCGCCGCCAAGGCCGAGGTCAGGCTTGACAAGGTTGGCGATGCTGAGCGGCAGTTTCTGAGTGGCGACAGTGAGATTGAGCGTTTCGGCAATGTCACCGCTGATTGTGACCTTGCCTCCAGCTATGTCGAGGAGGATATCGCCAAAGGAAACATTGCTGCCCGCAACGTTAATTGCAGCTGGCTTGGTAAGCCGTGCCGCGACATCGCCGCGTGTCAGTTCGGCCTTGGCGAGCGACAACAGAAATCCGTTGTCAGTTGGTTCGAGCGCGCCGGTGGTCGCTATGTGCGCGCTGTTTGCCAGACTGGCGCCGATGACGAAATTGGTCGTACGCCCCGATTGCATGGCGCGGGCCTCGGCAACGGTTATGTCAATACCAGCAACCGACACATCAGATGCTGTCACGGACCCGTTTGCCGACGGGACCCTGAAGATATCCTGTGCCGTCATCGCGATCGCGGCCTTGCCGACACGGACATCATTCGCCTTCAGACCGTTGACCTGCCCCTTGACCTCGACATTCTGCTTTTCGTCATCGTGTGTCAGGGCAATCGTTGCATCCGCCTTGCCAGTCGCCTCAATCAGGAAGAGCGCCGCTGCCGTCGAGAGATCCGTCGATGCAAGCGTCAGGTTCCCCTGTAGCAGTCCCTTCTTGTCCTGGGTGATATCGCCGCGCAGGCGCGTGCCGCCGGCGATGAACTGGATGTCGCTGAAGCGCCTTTCGTCGGGACGGATGGCAATGTTTGTGCTGAGATCCGCCCGCTTGTCATCAAGGAAGGCGAGACCAGACACCTTGCCATCGACGATGCCCCTGAAGAGCGTGCCGTTGAAAGTCAGAGCACCTTCCGTCAATTTGCGACCCGAGAGCGCGCCTTCGGGCACGCCGGCGTTGAATGCGAGGGCAATGATATTGTCCTGGCCGCGCGCGCTGCCCTTCACTTTCAGGGCGCCTTTCGCCTTGTCTGAAAGCAGCGCAAGATCGCTTAGATCAAGGCCGAAATCGAAATTCGCAGCGCCCGTTGCGAAGGTTCCGTTGGCGGTAACAACCGTCTGCGGGTTCTCGATGCGAAAATTCCTCGCGCTGAACCCAGCTTCGCCCCGGGCAAAACCACCTGTCAGGCGAGTCTCGCCAGCAAGCACCTTGTCGGCAGCATCGATGCCGAGCTGCATGCCGGTGGCACGGCCATCGAGCATCAAATCGAAGCTACCCTTCAACATTTCGACCAGCCCATTGGCCTTGAGATCGAGCGACCCCGCAAGATCGCGTCCCGCGAGGGACGAGAAGGGAGCAAGGCTCGACGCCTTGACGAGTATGTCGCCGCGATAGGCGAAATCCTGGATCGTGCCTTCGAGGCCGGCGCTGAACCCGTTTGCGGCAATGAGGGCCTGCTTGAGGTTGACGGGCGTTCCTGCCTTCCAGTCGCCATTGATCTTGAGCTGGATCTTGTCGCCGAGCGCTTCCGCCACATCGGCACGCGTCGCGGTAAGGCCGGAAATGTCCCCGGTCACGTCATAAGTGAGGGAGCGCGCAGGGGGGTTGTCGAGATTCTCGGCAATCCCCTTGCCAATGAGATTGACCGAACGTGCCGCGAAGCTCTCCGTCGTAAGGTTGGTGATCTCGACGCTGCTGGTCCAATCGTTGGTGGCGCTTGCACCGAACGACACGGCAAGCACGGCCTTGTCCACGGTGGTCTGCCCGCCCTTGACCGGCAGGATAACCTTCTTGCCAGTGGGATCGGCAATCGTTCCATCGATTTTGAGACGCCGAGGGAAGAGATCGTCGGTCGTATCACCGGTTGCGTTGAGCGTGAGGGAGTTGCTCCTGATGCTCAGTTGATCGAGCGCCACGCCGCCGCCGTCGCGGGCGAGTCCGTTGACGACAAGCGCGGTTTCGTTGCCGAAAAAGTCGCGGAATATGGGTGGTACCAATGTGGCGATTTCACCATTCATCGTCGCCTTGAAGGCCAGCCCTTGCGGTTGACGGTCGAACTTGGTCTCCCCGGTCAGAACGCGCTTGCCTGCGGCGTCGAGTGTAAGCTGCAGCGCAAGGTCGCTCACCGGCCCCGAGCCCTTTAGCGCCAGTGCGACCGGAGGCCGTCCCTCGATGTTGAGAAGATTGGCGACGATGCCATTCTCGGGTTCATTCAAGGTCAGGTCGAGATCGAGTTGCTGGCTTTGATTGGCATAGGCGGCCTTGATGTTGAACTCGCCGCCGGGTCCATCCAGGCGCTTGATTGCCAGCGTCGAATCGAGCGACCCGCCTTCGAGCCTCAGATTGCCAGCGAGGGATATTTCCGATCGTAGGCCGAATACCCCGTCACCAAAGGCGATCCGCGCGACCTGCAAATCCTGAAGGATGACCGCAAGAGGCAGTTCCGGCAGACTGAATCCCTTGGCCTCCGGGGAAGGCAGGCTTTCGTCGGGAAGCGGCTTTCGCAGAATGTCGATGCGTTCGGCGGCAAGCGTATTGATGTCGAGCCGGCCCCTGAGCAGCGCCAGTCGGCTCCAGACGATGCGCGCATTCGTGACCTTGAGCCAGACCCCTTCTCGGTCGGCGACCGTTATGCTGCCGATACTGGCCTCCGAAGACAGCACGCCCTGAATGTCGGAGATTACGATCTGGCGGTTGGGCGTGGAAAGCTGGTTCTCGACGAAACTCAGGAAGTAAGATTTCTCCGCGTCGGCGCTGTCCTGCGCCAGGGCTGGCGCTGCAAAAAGCAGCAGGAAGAGACTTACGAGGAGCCGGGTCAAAACGCTTGTCCTATGCCAACATAGAGAGCAAAATCTGGATCGTCATGGGTAGGGTCGAGCGGCACGGCGAAGTCGAGCCGGATCGGACCAAGGCCGGTATTATAGCGCAAACCGGCGCCGACCCCGACGCGAAGGTCCTCGGAGAAGTCCGGATAGGAATGTTCGCCGACATAACCTGCATCGACAAACCCGACCACACCGATCGTATCCGTCATGCGAACCCGCGCTTCCACCGAGCTTTCAACCAGCGACCGTCCGCCGATGACAAAGTCCTCGCCATCGCGCGTAACGTTCACGCCGACATTGCGATAGGCATAGCCGCGAATGGAGCCACCGCCGCCCGCAAAAAACAGCTGGTCCGGTGGCAATTCGGCGATGTCGGCCCCGACGATGCTGCCGAGCTTCAGACGGCCGGCCAGGACGAAGCGTTTGTCGGCGTCGAAACTATAGTAGGTCCGCCCCTCGGCCGTGAACTTGCTGGCGAAGTTGCCATATTCGAACTCGTAGAAGGGGGTAATGAGGCCTTCCAGATAATGACCCTTCGATGCATCCACCTTGCTGTCGCGGCTGTCATAGGTCAGGCCGCCGATAAAGCCGGCCGTCAAGAAATCGCGCTTGCCAAAGAAGTCGTCGTCGAAGCGGGACTTGGAGACGTTCGCCATGATCTTGCCGGTGAGTTCGTCCGAGAAAATATGTGTGAAGCCACCCTGCGCTGTGATCGACGTCTGCGTATAGGCATCGAGAACCTGGCGCTCACCGATGAGCGACGTGATGAAATCCGTATCGGGCGTGAAGACCCCAGGTTTCGTGAATGTCACGCCAAGCAGGTAATTGTAGTCCTGCGGATCGAAGGACTGGGCGCCGATACCACCGATCTTGGCGTCAAAGCGCAGCCGTTCCGCATGACCGAAGAGACTGCGGTGCAACCAGTAGAAATCGAAACCAGCGCCGTCGAGGGTCGAATAGCTGCCGCCAAGGCCGAACCGCCGCAACTTCTGTTCCTGAACCGCAACGGTAATCGGCAACAGGCCGTTATTGGTGATCGCGTCGGCCTCCTCAATGCGGGCCGAACGGAATACCTCAAGACGTGACAACCGCTTCTTGGCACGCTCGATTTCGTCCGGATCGTACTCGACCCCGGGCTGCAATCCGGTGATGAAGGCGACGAACTCCGGATCCATCCGTTCGGTGCCTCTTACCGTCACGGGGCCAAAGGCGGCACGGCGATCAGGATTGACATCGATCGTCGCGTCAATCCTCTTGTTGTCATGATTGGCGACCACCTCGCGCGAAATGATCCGGGCCTTGGGGCGGCCCTGCTCCCGCCAGGCGTCGATGGCGAGGCGTTCCGCTCTCAAAATCGCCGTAGAGGTCGCAACGTCTCCCGGTGCGAACCCCTGATCCTCCGGCCGATCGACCACATCCTTCGGATCGATAGGCGGCGGCGCCATGTTTTTTACGCGCGCGGACGCAAACAGGAACTGCGGCCCCGGATCGACGGAAATTACAACCGTCGACGGATTGGGCAGATCGGCATCAGGTGGAATGTCCGCGGCCTCGCGGCCATCAATCTTGATACTGATCGTGCCGCCATAGCGGCCATCGGCATAGAGAGCACCGAGAATACGGCGGTAATCGCCCCGCGCCTTGGCGATCAGGCCCGCCGCGCCGGATGCGGGCTTGTCCTCATCCTCGACCAGGCTCGAGGCGCCCTCGACGAGCTTCGTTGTCGCCTTGTCTTCGCCCTGAGCATTCTGGACGGTATAGCGATGCGGGTCGGCAATGACGGCATCGGCATCATCGGTCTTCCGCTCCCCCCAAAGATGGATGCCAAAGAGATCGAATGCCTGTGCCGGCGAGACAAGCGCAGTGAAGGCCAGCAAAGCGGCGCCAAAAAGCTTGGCCTGTGGGCGCCTCAAGTCCATCAACCACCAAAATCCCTACTCAAAAAAGTCACACATTACGCCGCAGGAATGGAGACACATCCCCACAGATCGATGAAAATCCGCTCCCGAGCTTAAGAAATTGATAACATGCTGCTTAGGGTGGGCCAACCCGCAATGGCCCACCGACGGTCGGCTATGACTTTTCTTGTGGCCATATCGCCACAGAACCCGCGTTGATGCGGATCACTTTTTGTTAGAACGGTGCAACATGCGGGCGCGAAAACAGAGAAGCGCCTGGCAGGCAGCCGGTTCTTGTACCGTTATTCTGCGGCCGCCAGCCACTCCGACTGCTCGGGCTTTTCGGCCGGTATCGCCGCGCTGATGTGGCCAGCAATAATCTCCGCCGTTGCGGCAGACAGCGTCCAGCCAAGGTGGCCGTGTCCCGTATTGTAGAAGACGCCCGAACGCTTGCCGCTGCCAACGCGGGGGAGCATGTCCGGCATCATCGGACGCAGGCCGGCCCATGGCACGACATTTGACGTGTCCATGCCCGGGAAGAGGTCGCGGCTCCAGTCGACCAGCGGCTTGACGCGATCATGACGGATGTCCCGGTTTTCGCCATTATACTCGGCGGTACCGGCGACGCGCAGACGGCCTTCGCCAAGTCGGCTGGTTACGATCTTCGCGTCGTCGTCAAGCAAGCTCACCCACGGCGCCGATGCGCGGCTCGCCGCGTCGCCAAGATTAATAGTGATGGAATAACCCTTGACCGGATAGATGTTCACCCGATCGCCCAGGTGGGCGGCAAACTTGCGGCTCGCGATGCCGGCACAGATGACGATTGCATCGAAGCGGTCGGTCTCGACCTGCGAAAGCGTCTCCGAGGCCGTGTTCCATGAGACAACAACGCCATCGTTTCCATGCTTCAGGGTCTGCACATTGGCATCGCCGACAAAACGAACGCCGCGTCGGACGGAAGCATCGGCAAGACCGCGGGTGAACTTGTGGATATCACCGGTCGAATCGGACGGCGTGAAGAACCCGCCATGGAACGTGCCGTCTAGCGCCGGTTCTATATTGTGAATTTCCTCATTGGTTACAGAGCGGCGATCGAGACCACCGGCTTCGAGGAGCCGATTGACCTTGACGGCATGGTCGTAGCCCTGCTTCGAACGGTAAATATGCAGGATGCCACGCTTCTCGAGGTCGAAATCGATCTTCTCCTCAGCGGCAATTTCGAACATGCGCTTGCGCGCTTCGATGGCGAGCCTCGTCGTCGCAATCGTGTTCTTCTCATAATGTGGAATGTTCATGACAAACTCCGCCATCCACGAATATTTGTGCCAGGACGGCTTCGGGTTCATGAGCAGCGGCGCGTCCTTGCGCAGCATCCACTTCATGCCCTTGAGAATTGTGCCCCAGCTGTTCCAGACTTCGGCATTTGATGCGGAAAGCTGGCCGCCATTGGCAAAGGAGGTCTCCATCGCGGCGTAGCGGTTACGATCGAAAACGGTGACGGCATAACCCTGGCGGGCAAGCGCATAGGCGGTGGTAACGCCGGTAATACCGGCGCCAATAACGGCGATAGAGGTCATGACCAGACAGTCCTTCAGCAACACATGGTTCAGTTTCGCCGCAAGCGGCACGAAACCCCATCTGTCACGGGACCTGAGAGCTTGGCCCCCACGCGCCTGTCGGATGTTTCCCATCCGTGTCTCGGCAGCGCTACCGGTGCAGACCGGTCAGGGCTTTCTCCTTCGGTGGGTGAGGCCTTCGAACGGCATCACCACTCTCCAGATGTCCGACGCTAGTCTGGTCCTTTTGCCTGAGAGTTTCCGGGGCGGTTGCTCCATCGGCGCCGGTCTTACCGGTCTCTCCCAGATAGCCTGTGCGAACGGGCTGCTTATATCGCAGTTGCGAGAAGAGAACAACTGGCTAAGCAAGCGCGGACCCATTATGTTGATCTCACCATTTCAGACCACCGGAGCAGATAAATGAAACCCGTCTTCCTGCAGCTGCAGTGCTTTCCCGGCAAGACCTACGAGGTCGCGGCTGCCCTATACGAACGCGAGATTGTGTCGGAGCTATACTCGACAAGCGGCGATTATGACTTGCTGGCCAAGATCTACATCGCCGAGGACAAGGATGTCGGCAAATTCATCAACGACAACGTACTGGACATCCCGGGAATCGCTCGTTCCCTGACGACGATGACCTTCACAGCGTTTTGATCGGGATGCCCGAGACATCACGTCCCGTTTCGGGCAGAGATGAACTTCACTATGAAATAAATGCAACAATTTGCACTCTTCCAGGAAACAAATGCCATTTTGCCATTGGCGCTGTTTCTCTATAGAAATGCTTTCCTCGTCTATCACCATCAGGATTATCGCAAATGCCTCCCTATCGTTCACGTACAACCACACATGGCCGCAACATGGCTGGTGCCCGCGGGCTCTGGCGCGCGACCGGAATGAAGGATGAGGATTTCGGCAAGCCGATTATTGCAGTGGTCAACTCCTTTACGCAGTTCGTGCCCGGCCACGTGCATCTGAAGGATCTCGGCCAGCTTGTTGCGTGTGAAATCGAAAGCGCGGGCGGCGTCGCCAAGGAATTCAACACGATCGCCGTAGACGACGGCATCGCCATGGGCCATGACGGCATGCTCTATTCGCTGCCTTCACGCGAGATCATTGCCGACAGCGTCGAATACATGGTCAATGCGCACTGCGCCGATGCGATGGTGTGCATCTCCAATTGCGACAAGATCACGCCAGGCATGTTGATGGCGGCGTTGCGCCTGAATATCCCGGTGGTTTTCGTCTCCGGCGGCCCGATGGAAGCAGGTAAGGTCGTCTGGGAAGACAAGGAAAAGAAACTCGATCTCGTCGATGCGATGGTCGCGGCGGCCGATGACCGCATTTCTGACGAGGAAGTGCAGGTTATCGAACGCTCGGCCTGCCCGACCTGTGGCTCTTGCTCCGGCATGTTCACCGCCAATTCGATGAACTGCCTGACTGAAGCACTTGGACTGTCGCTTCCCGGTAACGGTTCGACATTGGCGACCCACGCGGACCGCCGCCGCCTCTTCGTCGAGGCGGGGCACCTCGTCGTCGATCTCGCGCGCCGCTACTACGAGCAGGACGACGAGACCGCGCTGCCGCGCGCGATTGCCTCGTTCGCCGCCTTCGAAAATGCAATGACTCTCGACATCGCCATGGGCGGTTCGACCAACACGGTCCTGCACCTGCTTGCCGCCGCGCATGAAGCCGAAGTGGATTTCACCATGAGTGACATCGACCGGCTCTCCCGCCGTGTGCCAGTGCTGTGCAAGGTCGCCCCCGCCGTTGCCAACGTTCACATGGAAGACGTGCACCATGCCGGTGGCATCATGGGCATTCTAGGCGAACTAGATCGAGCGGGCCTCATCGATACGTCCGTCTATTCAGTTCATTCGGCGAATCTCGGCGCGGCGCTCGACCGTTGGGATATATCACGCACCTCGAACAAGTCGGTGCATGACTTCTTCAGAGCAGCCCCTGGCGGTGTTCCGACGCAGGTCGCATTCAGCCAAGAACGCCGCTTCGATTCAGTCGATCTCGATCGTGAGAAGGGTGTGATCCGGAGCGCTGAACACGCCTATTCAAAGGACGGCGGACTCGCCGTGCTTTACGGCAATCTTGCCGAAGACGGTTGCATCGTGAAGACGGCTGGCGTCGATGATTCGATCCTGAAATTCTCCGGCCCGGCACGCATTTTCGAGAGCCAGGATAGTGCCGTGCTCGGCATTCTGAATGGCGGTGTGAAGCCTGGAGACATCGTGCTGATCCGCTATGAAGGACCGCGCGGCGGTCCCGGCATGCAGGAAATGCTTTATCCGACGAGCTATCTCAAATCAAAGGGTCTAGGCAAGGCTTGCGCGCTGATCACCGACGGGCGTTTCTCCGGCGGCTCTTCCGGTCTTTCGATCGGCCACGTGTCGCCGGAAGCAGCCGAGGGTGGATTGATCGGCCTCGTTGAGGAGGGCGATATAATCGATATCGATATTCCGAATCGCAAAATCCATCTGGCGATAGACGATGCGGTCCTTGCGGATCGTCGCGCTCATATGGAAGCCAAGGGCGCCGCTGCCTGGAAGCCGGCCGAAAAGCGCAAACGCAAGGTGACGACGGCGCTGCGCGCCTACGGGGCCATGGCGACAAGCGCGGCACGCGGTGCGGTGCGGCAAATTCCCGACGAATGGAATTAGTCAGCTGACGAATAAAAAAGGCGGGGCAAACACCCCGCCTTTTTGTTTTCTGAAGGGAACTACTACTTCGCGGCGTCCGTGATCTTTGTGGTCCACGCCCCCTCGGGCTTCTTGGTGATCACAGGATCGGAACCGCCACCGAGCAGCGTTTCGACGGTGCGATCAGCCGCGGCCACATCAAGGACGCCCGTAGAACCCTCCGTCAGTTTGTTGATTTCTGCGACCATGCGCTTCTGATGCTTTTCGGTCTGAGCGCCGCTCGCATCATTGTCGAGCACGATCGTTGCCGCTTCGTCAGGATTGGCGCGGGTATATTCCCAGCCTTTCATAGAGGCCTTGACGAAACGGGCGAGCTTGTCGACCATCTTCGGATCGTCGAGGCTCTTCTGAAGGACGTACAGGCCGTCTTCAAGCGTTGCGACGCCCTCATCCTCATACTTGAATGTGACGAGCTGATCCGCCGGAATGCCGGCGTCGATAACCTGCCAATATTCGTTATAGGTCATGGTCGAGATGCAGTCAGCCTGCTTCTGGATCAGCGGATCGACATTGAAGCCCTGCTTGAGAACCGTCACGCCATTGGGGCCACCATCGGTCTTGAGGCCGAGATGGTTCATCCAGGAAAGGAAAGGATACTCATTACCGCCGAACCAGACGCCGAGCGTCTTGCCCTTGAAATCCTCGGGTTTGGTAATGCCGGTCTCCTTGCGGCAGGTCAGCATCATGCCCGAGCGCTTGAACGGCTGGGCAATATTGACGAGTGGCAGGCCCTTCTCGCGCGTTGCAAGCGCCGAAGGCATCCAGTCGATAACCACGTCAGCGCCACCGCCGGCAATGACCTGGGGAGGAGCGACGTCCGGTCCGCCCGGCTTGATTTCGACGTCCAGACCGGCTTCCTCGTAAAACCCCTTGTCCTTTGCGACATAATAGCCGGCAAACTGACCTTGCGTTACCCATTTGAGCTGCAGAACAAGCTTGTCCGCGGCAAGCGCCGAGCTTGCCGTCAAGGCCATGGCGAGGCCGAGGGAAAGTGCTATCGTTTTCTTCATGCTTCAGTTCTCCTCTTGTTTGTTATGATCGGTAGGACGGGTGCCAGAAGGTGACGGCCCGTTCAATGAGCGTAATCAGGCCGTAGGATAGAGATCCGGCAAGTGCCGCAACGAAGATTTCGGCCCACACCATATCGACGTTCATGCGGCCAACCTCGGCCGATATGCGAAAGCCCATGCCGACGATCGGCGATCCAAAGAATTCGGCGACGATAGCGCCGATGAGCGCGAGCGTCGAATTGATCTTCAGCGCATTGAAGATGAACGGCATCGCCGCAGGAAGACGCAGCTTCACAAGGGTCTGCCAGTAATTCGAGCCATAGGTGCGCATCAGGTCGCGTTCCATTGTGCCGGAGGCGGCAAGCCCGGCAACGGTATTTACCAGCATGGGAAAGAAGGTCATGATAACGACAACTGCGGCTTTCGATTCCCAATAAGAGCCGAACCACATGACCATGATCGGAGCAATGCCAACCACTGGCAATGCCGCAACGAGATTACCGATCGGGAGCAGGCCCTTGCGCAGGAATGGCACGCGGTCGACGATGATGGCAGCAATGAAGCCGGAACCGCAGCCGATGGAATAACCGGCAATTGCGGCTTTCAAGAACGTCTGCTGAAAATCCGCCCACAGAGTCGGTACCGAGCCCGCAATGCGAGCAGCGATCATTGAAGGCGGAGGCAAGAGGATCGTCGGAACGCCGAAGCCGCGCACGACGATCTCCCATAGGATAAGCAGCCAACCGCCGAACAACACGGGCAGGGCGAGGTTGACGAAACGCTGTGCCTCGGGCGATCTCAGACGCAACCCCGCAAGACGCTGCACGGCAAGCCAGGCGAGCAACCAGGCGGATACGACCATGCACCAATAGCCGATCGCCGGACCACTTACCGTGAACCGGCCGAGAAGGGAGATCAGGCAGGCTGCGGCGACATGAACGAGGACCAGTAGCGTAATCAGCGAGGTGGTCGATGCCGCGACGAAGAGGGCAACCGCCGCGGCTGCGAACAAGATGGCCGGCGTTGCAAAGAACAGAATGCCGGGACCATCAGCGCCCGTCGGCAGCACCAGCGATGCGGCCGCAAGACTGAAGGCGATGATGGCGAGCGGTGACCGCTTCATGCCCGCACTCCCATTCTTCGGTTGACCAGGTTGGCGATCAAACCGATGAGGCTGACGAGGATGGCCGCCATCAGCGCCGCCGCGATCAACGCCGCCCAGATTTGCACGGTCTGCCCGTAATAGGAGCCAGCAAGTAGTCGGGCCCCGATGCCGGCTACTGCACCTGTCGGCAATTCACCAACGATGGCGCCGACAAGACTGATGGCGACAGCGATCTTCATGGATGTGAAGAGGTAGGGCATGGACGCCGGCCAGCGCAACTTCCAGAAAACCTGCATCTTTGATGCGTTATAGGTCCGCATCAAATCGAGATGCATGATTTCCGGCGAGCGCAGACCCTTCACCATGCCAACAGCGACTGGAAAGAATGAGAGGTAGGTAGAGATCATTGCCTTTGGCAAAAGGCCGGTGATGTTCACAGCGTTCAGAACCACGATGATCATCGGCGCAATCGCCAGGATCGGCACGGTCTGCGAGGTGATGATCCATGGCATCAGGCTCTTGTCGAGAGTCCGCGAGTGGACAATAGCGATCGCCAGCAAGATGCCGAGGAGGGTCCCAAGCGCAAATCCGAGCAGCGTCGAGGAGAGCGTCACCCATCCGTGATAGACAAGGCTGCGCTTCGATGTCGGGCTGATGTCGAACACCGTCTTGCGGATCTCTGCCGCTACCTGATGCGGCGCAGGCAGGACTGGACGTTCCTGTGCCATGGTATTGGCAATGAGTTGCCGTGTCGAAAGGGTCGTATTCGCGCGCGCAGCCTGATCGCGCTCGAATGGCGCGTTGAGAATGACGGCGAAACCGTACCAAAGCACCAGAATGGCCAGAAGAACAGTTGAGACGGGAATGACGCTATTGCGGATGAAGTTCATGCGATCGAGCCCGCCTCGTCTTGCCGCCAGACATAGAGAATATCCGGCAGATGCTCCTCGTTATCGCCTTCGGTACGCCTGACTTCCGTAAATCCCTCATGCTTGTAGAACGCCTGGGCTGCCCGGTTAGCGACGAAAGTCCAGAGTTGCACAGGACCCGTTGCCTCATGCTTGGCACGGTCGAGCAGCGCCTTGCCGACGCCCTGCCCGCGCGCCTCCGCATGCACGTAGAGGGCGCTTACGACGTTGTCCGGTGCCAAAGCGACCATGCCGGCGATCTGGTCGTCGCGATCCGCTACGAACACCTCGAAGCGCTCAAACACCGTATCGCGATAAAACTCCGCCACTTCCTCGGGCGCATGCACGCGGGGCATCCAGTCAGTTGCGTCGATCCATGTGTTGACGATGTCCGCGCAGGCCGCCATGTCGCGCAGCTTGGCCGCTCGGATGATCATCAATCGCTCCCATCCGGCGTCATAGATGCGCCTCGTCATAGGAATGGCCATGACGCAGGCCCTCACGCACCCGGTGGGCAATCTCAAGGAATTTCGATGTTTCGCGGATATCGAGTGTGCGTTCGCTGCCCAGATCGCAGTCGATGATTTCGTGTATCCGGCCGGGCCTCGGGCTCATCACGACGATTTTCGTCGAGAGAAAAACCGCCTCTGGGATGGAATGGGTGACGAAGATCACGGTCTTCTTTGTCTTCGCCCAAAGTTTGAGAAGCTCCTCATTGAGATGATCCCGAACGATCTCATCGAGCGCACCGAACGGCTCATCCATCAGGAGCAGGTGCGGATCGAAGGAAAGCGCACGCGCGATGGAGGCGCGCTGCTGCATACCGCCCGATAGTTGCCATGGGAACTTCTTCTCGAAGCCGGACAGGTTTACGAGTTCGAGATTCTTCGCAATGCGCTCCTTGCGTTCATCGCGTGGTACGCCCATGACCTCGAGCGGCAGCGATACATTGCCGCCGATCGTGCGCCAGGGATAAAGCGCCGCTGCCTGAAATACATAGCCGTAAGCGCGCTTCTGGCGGGCCTCGGAAGGCGACATGCCATTAACGGTAATCGATCCCGATGTCGGCTGTTCCAGATCGGCGATCACGCGCAGAAGTGTGGTCTTGCCACAACCCGACGGACCGATGAAGGACACGAACTCGCCGGCATGGACAGCGAGGTTGATACTGGAAAGAGCGTTGACCGGTCCATCATTGGTCTGGAAGACCAAGGACAGGTCCTTGACGTCAATGACATTCGTAGGTGCCGCTTCGGACATCGTCTTCGCCTTGGGCATTAGGGCGACGACTGTCATCAGACGCCTGCCGGAATGTTCTTCGGATCGCGTTGCACCTTACGCGGTGCCGTCAATTCCTTCCAAGTGGAAAGTGCGCGATTGGCCGGCGCGTTGGCTTCACGCTCGACGAAGCGGCCACTGCCTGTCGGAGCGATCACTTCGCCGTCCTTGTAGGCGATGCTCCCCCGCGAAAGGGTCATGCGCGGCAGGCCTGTTACCTCGAAACCCTCGAATACATTGTAGTCAATGGCGGATTTCTGCGTTTTCGCCGATATGACCTTGGTTGCCTCGGGGTCCCAGATGACAATATCCGCGTCGGAGCCCGGCAGGATCGCGCCCTTCTTCGGATAGATGTTGAGGATCTGCGCTATGTTGGTCGAGGTGACGGCAACGAATTCGTTCGGCGTCAACCGGCCGGTGCGAACGCCGCGGGTCCAGAGCACTGGCATGCGGTCTTCAAGCCCGCCAGTACCATTCGGAATCTTGGTGAAATCACCAACACCAAACCGCTTCTGCTCGGTGGTGAAGGCGCAGTGATCGGTTGCGACCACCTGCAGGCTGCCCGATGCAAGGCCCGCCCAAAGTCCGTTCTGGTTGATCTTGTCGCGGAAGGGAGGAGACATGACGCGGCGCGCCGCATAGTCCCAGTCCTCGTTCTTGTACTCGCTTTCATCGAGTACCAGGTGCTGGATGAGCGGCTCGCCAAAAACACGTATTCCCTTCTGGCGGGCGCGGCGGATTGCCTCGTGCGCCTGCTCACAGGAGACGTGGACGATATAGAGCGGAACGCCAGCCTGGTCCGCGATCATGATGGCGCGATTGGCGGCCTCGCCTTCGACTTCCGGCGGGCGGGAGTAAGCGTGGGCCTCGGGCCCATTATTGCCTTCCGCCAGGAGCTTCTGCTGGAGTTGGGCCACGACATCGCCATTCTCGGCATGGACGAGCGGCATGGCCCCGATCTCGGCGCAGCGCATGAACGACGCGAACATCTCGTCGTCGTCCACCATCAGCGCGCCCTTATAGGCCATGAAATGCTTGAAAGTATTGATCCCGCGCTCGACCACCTTCGGCATCTCGTCGAAGATTTGCTTGTTCCAGCTCGTAATCGCCATGTGGAAGGAGTAGTCGGTTCGTGCCTTGCCGGCCTTCTGGAACCAGTCCTGCAGCGCTGCGAGCAGTCCATCCGCGCCCGGCAGGACGAAGTCGACCACCATCGTCGTGCCGCCGGCGAGCGCCGCCGCGGTGCCCGTGTCGAAATCATCCGAAGAATGGGTGCCCATGAAGGGCATTTCAAGGTGGGTGTGCGGGTCGATGCCGCCAGGCATCAGATAGCATCCAGTAGCGTCGATGATCTCATCGCCGGAAAGGTCCGGACCGATCGCCGCGACCGTGTCGCCATCGATCAGCACATCCGCCTTGTAGGTGCGATCCGCGGCGATGATGGTGCCGCCCTTGATCACTTTCGTAGCCATGTGTCCGTTCCCCTTTTTGGTCTTTTGCCGAACATGTTGCTGAATCTTGGGTTAGCCGTTCAGGATTGTAACTCCGCAGTCTCCAGCACC
The DNA here is from genome assembly GCF_037994425.1 of Phyllobacterium sp. Lineage (NCBI taxonomy): Bacteria > Pseudomonadati > Pseudomonadota > Alphaproteobacteria > Hyphomicrobiales > Phyllobacteriaceae > Phyllobacterium > Phyllobacterium sp. The sequence continues at coordinate 8,948 of NZ_JBBNAM010000361.1, read as the reverse complement.
GCATGCAGCAGCACGTCGGCGCCGGCTGTCGCCCATTCCTTTGAGATGTCCTCGTCCTCATTGTGGCTGAGACCATCGACGCAAGGGCACATGACCATTGCCGTCGGCGCGACACGGTTGATCCAGCACGCATCGTGCCCCGCTCCCGAGACTATATTGCGATGACTATAGCCAAGCCGCTCGGCGGCGTTGCGTACCGCCGTCACGCAGCCCTCGTTGAAGGTGACCGGGTCGAAATGGCCAGCCTCCCCGATCAGGATTTCCAGGCCGAGTTCCTTTGCGATGGTGGCAGCCTTGGCCTCGATTTCTGCCTTCATGGCATTCAGCGTGGCGATATCCGGCGAGCGGATATCGACCGTGAATACGACCCTCCCAGGAATAACGTTGCGCGAGTTCGGATAAACATCGACATGTCCGATAGCGCCGACCGCGCTCGGCTGGTGCGCCATCGCGACCGTGTGAACTAGCTCGGTGATGCGCGCCATGCCGAGTCCTGCGTTCTTGCGCATGGGCATGGGCGTCGAGCCGGTGTGGCTTTCCTTCCCGGTCAGCGTGATCTGCAGCCACCAAAGGCCCTGCCCGTGGGTGACGACGCCGATATCCTTGCCCTCTACCTCGAGAATAGGGCCTTGCTCGATGTGCAGTTCGAAGAGCGCATGGATCTTGCGGGCGCCGACTGTCTCGTCACCCTTCCAGCCGATGCGCTCCAGTTCATCGCCAAACTTCTTGCCCTTCGCATCCTCGCGCTGATAGGCCCATTCCTGTTCGTGAATGCCGGCAAAGACGCCCGAAGCGAGCATGGCAGGTGCAAAGCGCGTGCCTTCCTCGTTCGTCCAGTTGACGACGACGATGGGATGCCGCGTCTTGAGGTTGAGGTCATTCAATGTCCGCACGAGTTCGAGCCCCCCGAGGACGCCGAGCACCCCATCGAACTTCCCGCCGGTCGGCTGGGTATCGAGATGGCTGCCCACATAGACGGGCAGTGCATCCGGATCCGTGCCGGGGCGCGTGAAGAACATGTTGCCCATCGTATCGAGGCCCATCGTCAGGCGGGCCTTCTCGCACCAGGACTGGAACAGGCGGCGGCCCTCGCCGTCCTCATCGGTCAGGGTCTGGCGATTATTGCCGCCGCGCAACCCCGGCCCGATCTTGGCCATTTCCATCAGACTGTCCCAGAGACGGTCGCCATTGATCCTGAGATTTCCTGTGAGCGTCATTGGAGGGCCTCTTATGCCAGATTTTTCAGAACGTCGGCTAGCGTATCGAAAAGATGTTCGATCTGACCCTTGCTGATGATCAGCGGCGGCGACAGGGCGATGATATCGCCGGTCGTACGGACCAGCAGGCCTTTTTCATAGGCGTCGAGGAACGCCTGGAAACCGCGCTTGGTCGGCGCTCCGTCCATCGGCTCGAGCTCGACCGCGCCGATCAGTCCGAGATTGCGGATGTCGACCACATGCGGCAAGCCCTTGAGCGCATGCAGGGCGTCGGCCCAATAATCCGCGAGATCGGCCGCACGGGTCATCAGGCCCTCGTCCTCGTAGGTATCGAGCGTCGCCAGAGCGGCGGCGCAGGCCACCGGATGTCCCGAATAGGTGTATCCGTGGAAGAGCTCGATCATGTTTTCCGGGCCGGTCATGAAGGCCTCGTAGATTTGTCGCGTGGCAAAGACCGCGCCCATCGGGATGACACCGCTGGTGAGGCCTTTAGCAGCGGTAACGAGATCGGGCACGACGCCGTAATAGTCGACGGCAAACGGGGTGCCGAGCCGGCCGAAACCGGTAATGACCTCATCGAAGATCAGGAGAATGTCATGCTTGCTGCAGATTTCGCGCAGGCGTTTCAGGTAGCCCTTCGGCGGAATCAGCACACCCGCTGAACCCGCTACCGGCTCGACGATGACGGCGGCAATGTTGGAAGCATCGTGCAAAGCGATGACTCTTTCGAGATCATCGGCAAATTCGACGCCAAACTCCGGCTCGCCGCGCGTGAATGCGTTGCGCGCGGGATCGTGCGTATGGCGGATGTGATCGACGCCGCCCAGCGCGTTGCCGAACATCTTGCGATTGCCCGAAATGCCGCCAACCGAAATGCCGCCGAACCCGACGCCATGATAGCCGCGCTCACGGCCGATGAGCTTCACCTTGGTGCCATTGCCCTTGGCGCGGTGATAGGCGATCGCAATCTTGAGCGCCGTATCGACCGATTCCGAACCTGAATTCGTAAAGAATACATGATCGATCGGCGCGGGCAGCATGGCGGCGAGGCGGGCGGCGAGTTCGAATACCTTGGGGTGCCCCATCTGGAAGGCCGGAGCGTAGTCGAGTTCAGCAATTTGCTTCTGCACGGCCTCGATGATTTTCGGGCGGGCATGGCCGGCGTTGCAACACCAGAGACCCGCAGTGCCATCGAGGATTTCACGCCCGTCATGCGATTTGAAGTGCATGTCCTTGGCGCTCACAAGCAGGCGGGGGTTTTGCTTGAACTGCCGGTTTGCCGTGAATGGCATCCAGTACGCGTCGAGATTATTAGTCCCCATTGCCGCCTTGGACATGTGACTGGCCTCCTGATTGCAGGTGGCCCATTTTTTGGGCCGATCGTTTTTTTGTTCCCGTTTGACTGCGCCTCTGGCACAATCAAAAACTTGACTACTTGGTCAAAATGCAGGCTAGAAGAGCACAGGAAAGCGGTCAAGCGCTTTGTCGGGTTTTCCGGTCGTGGCAAGCGGCGGCGGACCTGTCATCTTGTCGCGGTGAAAGGGAGAGCGGTGCATGGCGAGAGCTGCAAAGACGAGCGCAAGTGACGTTCCCGAAAAGACGACGCGGATTCAGGAAATCAACCGCCGCCTGATACTCGACGCGGCGCTCGATGCGTTTTCGACATATGGCTTTCGCGGCACGACGATCGATCAGATCGCCGAAAAGGCCGGCATGTCGAAGCCCAACCTCCTTTACTACTTTCCGCGCAAACAGAACATCTACGTAACCCTTCTCGAAGAGACATTGGCGGAATGGCTCGCGCCGCTTGCCGATATCGACCCAGACGGGGACCCGATCGAACAACTGCGCAAATACATCACCCTCAAGATCAATATGTCAGAGAGCCACCCAGAGGCGTCGCGGCTGTTTGCCAACGAAGTATTGCACGGTGCCCCGGCAATCAGCGACTTCCTCAGTGCACACTTGAAACCTCTTGTTGACGAAAAGGCGGCCGTCATTCGCCGCTGGGTGGGGGAAGGCAAGCTCGCACCCGTGGACCCCTACCACCTAATTTTCATGATCTGGGCCACGACCCAGCACTATGCGGATTTCGACGTCCAGGTCCGGGCAATCATGGGCGGCCAGGTCGGCCGGCCGGGTTTTCGCGAACAAACGGCGCAGGCTGTCCTCAGCATCATCCTCAACGGCATCAAGCCGCGCGGCTAGCTTCCAAACCAGCCCGTACTAGATAAATACGACTTACTCTGCGGCGACCCTTGCCATGGGATTGTTCGGATGGGTCGTCCAGTTGGCGTAGTCCGGCTTGATCGGCAGCTTCGTGCGTGGATCGACGCCCGAAGTCATCGGCACCATGCTGATGCAATTGTCGACCGGGCAGACATTAACACAGAGGTTGCAACCGACGCATTCCTCGTCGATCACTTCGAAGTGCCGGGCCCCATCGACCATCGACGTGATGGCCTGGTGCGAAGTGTCCTCGCAAGCGATATAGCAACGACCGCACTTGATGCAGAGTTCCTGGTCGATCTGCGCCTTTGTTATGTAATTGAGGTTGAGATACTGCCAATCCGAGACGTTCGGCACGGCAAGGCCGCGAAAATCCTCAATCGTACGGAAGCCGCGCGAATCCATCCAGTCGGAGAGGCCCGAGATCATTTCCTGCACGATCTTGAAACCATACGTCATGGCCGCGGTGCAGACCTGCACATTGCCGCAGCCAAGCGCAATATATTCTGCGGCGTCGCGCCAGTTGGTGATACCGCCAATGCCAGAGATCGGCAGGCCCCGCGTCTCGCCGTCGCGAGCGATCTCCGCCACCATGTTGAGCGCAATCGGCTTTACCGCCGGACCGCAATAGCCGCCGTGTGACCCACGCCCGTCGATGGACGGAATCGGTGCGAAATTATCGAGATCAACAGACACAATGGAGTTGATCGTATTGATGAGCGAAACGGCGTCGGTTCCACCCGCCTTCGCAGCGCGCGCCGGCTTGCGGATATCGGCGATATTCGGTGTCAGCTTGGTGATCACCGGCATCCGCGTGTACTGCTTGCACCAGCGCACGACCATTTCGATATATTCCGGCACCTGGCCGACGGCAGACCCCATGCCCCGCTCGGACATGCCGTGCGGGCAGCCGAAGTTCAACTCGATGCCATCGGCGCCAGTCGCCTCGACAAGCGGCAGGATCGCCTTCCACGACGCCTCTTCACAAGGCACCATGATCGATGCGATGAGCGCGCGATCGGGCCACTTCTTCTTCATCTCCGTCATTTCCCGAAGGTTCACCTCAAGCGGACGGTCGGTGATGAGTTCGATATTGTTAAACCCGAGCAGACGGCGGTCCGGCCCGTGGATCGCGCCATAGCGCGGACCATTGACATTGACGACCGGCGGCCCCTCCTCACCGAGGGTCTTCCAAACGACGCCGCCCCAACCGGCCCTGAATGCGCGCTCGACATTGTAGGCCTTATCCGTCGGGGGCGCCGATGCCAGCCAGAACGGATTTGGCGATTTGATACCAAGGAAATTCGTCGATAGATCAGCCATGTCGATCTCCTTCAGCCGGCAACGTGACGCGGGTGACTGGGTTTGTGCGCCTTGTCCGGAGACTTGGCATTGTCGGCCATCACCGCCTCGACGAAACCGGCTACCTTCTCCGGCTTCTGCATCAATGCACGGTGAATTGATTCTGCAGCAATCTTGCCGTCCTGAACCGCCGCAACGGTCAGATCCTCACCATCCGCAACACAATCCCCGCCTGCCCAAATTCCCGGGATCGAGGTTCTCCCTTCCTCATCGACACTGATGCGCCCACGCGAAAGAGCTATTCCTGCTTCTACAAGAATGGTTTCGGCCGGTGCCTGACCGATCGCCTTGAAAATCTGATCGCTGGCGAGCGAGATACTTTCGCCGGTCACGCCGAGCCGGCCGTCATTAATGGCCGTATAGTCGAGCGTAATGCCGCAGACTTCGCCATGCTCGTTACGGGTCAATGCCCGCGGCTGCAGCCAGTGGCGGATGATGACGCCGTTTTTAAGCGCGAGTTCCTGCTCGTAGGCGCTGGCATTCATGTTATCCGGACCACGGCGGTAGGCAATGATGACATTTTCGGCGCCGAGAAGCTTGGTCTGCACGGCCACGTCGATGGCGGTCATGCCGCCGCCGATGACAACCACATCGCGACCCACGGCGATCTCCGACAGATCGTCGCTCTGGCGCAGGACCGAAATATAGTCGACCGCATCGATACAGCCCGCCGCGTCCTCGCCTTCAAGGCCGAGTTCATTGACATCCGGCAGGCCGATGCCGAGAAAAACGGCATCGAACCCGGCCCGGAGCGCATCGAGACTAATGTCGCGGCCCAGCGCCTTGTCGTTCTGAACGGTGATACCGCCGATCTCGAGAATGAAATCCAGTTCTTTCTGCGCAAAGTCGTCAAGCGTCTTATAAGCGGCGATACCATATTCGTTGAGACCGCCCGCCTTTGGCCGCGCTTCGAAGATCGTCACGTCGTGGCCATGCATCGACAGCCGATGCGCAGCGGCGAGGCCGGCCGGCCCAGCTCCGACAACGGCAACGGATTTGCCAGTTGGTTCGACGCGCGTGAAGGGATGTTTGCCGTTCGCCATCAAATGGTCGGTGGCGTAGCGCTGCAACAGCCCGATCTTGACTGGTTTGCCTTCAGCGACTTCCCGCACGCAAGCCTGTTCGCAGAGGGTTTCAGTTGGACAGACACGGGCGCACATGCCGCCGAGAATATTCTCAGAAAGAATCGTCTTGGCCGACCCTGTGGGGTTGTCAGCGGTAATTTCGCGGATGAAGAGCGGTATATCGATGCCGGTGGGGCACGCATTCATGCAAGGCGCGTCGTAGCAAAAATAGCACCGATCCGCTTCGACGAAGGCTTCATGACGGGACAGCGGTGGATGGAGGTCAGAAAAAACGTCCGTATAGGCCTCGGAAGCAAGGCGCCCGGCCCTTACGTCACGGATTCCAGAATCGATCGATCCCATGAAATCGCATCTCCTCTTCTTGGCCGCGTCCGGTTCCCGTGGATCGCTGCCATTGTGTTGGGCCGGTTCGTCCGACTCCTCAACGAAAGAATGCCATATTTTGACAGAAGGTCAAATTTTTTATCAAACGGTCAATATTTTCTCGAACATCCTCCTCGACGCTTGTTCTCGCCGAGAACGGGCGTCGGTGTACCCCCGGCGGCGCTATCTATTCGGCGGCGAGACGCGGTCGTGAATCGACTTCGAGCAGTTCGCGATGAAGCCGCGCCTCTTCTTCCACCTTCGGTTTGGAGAAGCGTGCGAGCAACAAATAGGCGACAGGTGTCAGGAACAGCGTCGACGCCGTGGCGAGACCAAGCCCGCCGACGATCACCCATCCGAGCGCTATACGTGCTTCCGCTCCCGCACCGCTGGCAAGGACAAGCGGTACGCCGCCGAGGATGGCGCAAAGCATCGTCATGACCACGGGACGCAAGCGAATGTTCGAAGCCTCTTCGATGGCTTCGCGCACGCCCTTCCCCTGGTCGCGCAGGTGGTTGGCGAACTCCACGATCAGAATGCCGTTTTTGGCCATGATGCCAACGAGCAGCACCAAGCCGATCTGGCTATAGACGTTCATGCTTGTCCCGGTCATCACCATCGCAAAAACCGCGCAGGCAAGGCCGAGCGGCACGGTCGCCATGACGATGATCGCGCTGATGAACCCCTCGAACTGCGCAGCAAGGACGAGCAGGATGATCAAGAGGGCAAAGCCGAACGTCACCGTCATGCTCGCCGAATTTTCACCGAGCGTCGCCGCCTCCGCCAGGGGAATAAGGCGGTAACCGGGCGGAAGGAGTGGCGCCGCCACCTGCTGGGCGACCTTATAGGCATCGCCAAGCGCAAAATCCGAGCGAAGGCCAGCGGTAATTGCCACCGAGCGCATCTGCTGTTCACGAGTGAGCGCTGGCGGAACCGCAACCTCCTTGAGCGTCGCGATGGTCGACATCGGCACGAAACGCCCGTCGCCGGTGCGCAGGAAAACGTTCTCCAGGTCCGTCGGATCGTTGATCGGGTTGATGGTCGCAACGAGTTTGACGTCGAAGCTGCGGTCCTCGATATAGACCGACCCGACCTTGTAGCCGTCGAGCACTGACTGGAGCGCCTCGGCAAGTCCGCTGATATCGATACGGAGATCGGAGGCGCGCTCGCGGTCGATCGAAACGGCAAGCTGCGGCTGGGTCGGCTCGTTGGTCAGGCGAGGTCGATCGAAACGAGGGTCCTTCTCGAGTTCCGATACGATTTTGGCCGCCGTGGTTCCAAGCTCGGCGTAGCTGCTGCCGACGACCGCAAATTGCAGGCCGTTGCCGGCACCGCGAATGCCCAGCGAATTCGGTTGCGCGGCAAAGACCTGGATGCCCGGGATATTGCGCACAAGGCGCGATACGTCGGCGACGATTTCCTGCTGGCTCCTTTGCCGCTCCTTCCACTTGGCGAGACTGAGCACCATGAAACCGCGATTGGTATTGCCATTCTGACCGGCGATCGAGAAGGTGTTCTCGATCTCACCTGCATCGCGCAGCGGTTGAATAAGCGCTTCGATCTTGCGCATTTCGTCGCTGAGATATTCGAGGCTGACCCCCTGTGGCGCCGTTATGCGCAGGAAAGCCGCCGCCCTGTCCTCGGTTGGCGTCAATTCTTGCTTCAGCAAGGAAAATGCGCCGAATGCAGCGCCTGCGAACAGGATGGAAACGATGACGACGATCCACGGCGCCGCGAGGCAGGCATGAAGGATGCGCGCATACAGGCCGCCAAACCAGTTGCCGACGCGCCCGACGACGCCTGGCGCGTGAGCCACTTCTTCATGACGTGCTTCACTCGCGCTCAATAGCCGCGACGCGAGCATGGGACAGAGCGTCAAGGCGACGACTGCCGAAAGAAGTACGCAGATGGCGAGAACGAAGCCGAACTCGCGGAAAAGTCCGCCGGTTTGACCGGGAAGGAAGGAGAGCGGCACGAACACCGCCGCCAACGTTACCGTGGTTGCGATGACGGCAAAGAACACTTCCTGCGTGCCGAGCACCGCGGCGGCCCGCGGCCCCATGCCCTGGTTACGGCGGCGTACAATGTTCTCAAGGACGACGATGGCATCGTCCACGACGAGGCCAGTGGCAAGAACGAGGGCAAGCAGCGTCAGGATGTTGATCGAGAACCCGGCAAGATAGATGGCCGAGATCGTGCCGATCAGCGCAACCGGCATGCTGACAGCTGGGATCAGCGTCGCGCGGAAGTCCCATAGGAACAGATAGATGATCAGAATGATGATCAGGACCGAGGCGCCGAGCGCAATCTCGACCTCGTGCACGGCGCCATTGATGAAATCGGCATCGTCGCTGGTCACCCGTATGTCGACACCCTTCGGCAGGGTCTTCTGCAGCTCGGCCACCGCGGCGCGGACGCCCTTGGAGATATCGAGCGTGTTCGATTGCGCCTGGCGGATAATGCCAAGACCGATGCCGGTCTTGCCGTTGGCGCGCAGCGAGGAGGTGCCGATATCCGGGCCGAGAGTGACTGTCGCCACGTCGCGGATGCGCGTCTGACCCTTGATGATGATGTTCTCAAAATCTTCGGGAGTCGTCACCGGCGCCTGGGCACGCACAACAATGCTTTGATCATTGCTGTTGAGCTGGCCTGCCGGCGTGTCGAAGGCCATCGTGTTGAGCGCATTGCGGAT
>NZ_JBBNAM010000360.1:0-5227 GCF_037994425.1 Phyllobacterium sp. | reverse complement strand
TGCCGCCATCAGGCGACCGTTCAAAGGCGGTAATAGTAATCGTCATTTTGTTCTCCACAGCTTGTCTGTCTCTAAGACGACCGGCTAAACGAGATTCCGACGCTTATGCTCGAGATAATCTTGCGGTGTTCACTCAGCTCGCCAATCCGAAGGTCGTTTTTTTCTTTGACGCGGTTTGGATCGTCATCAACGTTGAAAACCCAACGGCAGATCACAGAGATTGCGCATCGGAAACGCGCAAGAACTTTCTGCTACGTCCATGCCGTTGAAAATGGTATCTAGGCAAGGGGCGGTTTGGTCGAGGGGATATGCGCTGCCTGCAACAGGGGGGAGTGCATCATGCCAATCGCCACCGTGTCCAGCCGGATGCTCGCCGTCACCGACGAAATGCGCACAGTCATGGATTTTGCGACAAAGATCCTGGAGGGCGACGGCCTGGGACCCGACGCCTGCGATTTCATGTTCGGCAATCCGCAAGAAATGCCGCTGCGTGGGCTCGTCGATGCATTGATCCGCCACGTCGAGCCACAGGACGCTCACTGGTTTGGATATAAAAAGTACGATGATGTGGCGCGCGAAACGGTGGCCCGTTCGCTCAGTCGGGCGCGAAGCCGGGACTACAGGCCAGACGACATAGCGATCACCGCAGGAGGGTTCGGCGCAATAGCGGCTGCGCTTCTTGCCGTGCTCGAAGTTGGAGACGAGGTCATCTATCCGCGTCCCGGCTGGTTCGCCTATGGCGCCGTGATTCGTGGCGCGGCAGGGACACCTGTCGGCGTCGACCTGACGACGGGAACCTATGACCTAGATCTCGAAAAAATCGAGGCAGCGATTACCCCGCGGACCCGCGTGGTGGTGGTCAACACGCCACACAACCCGACCGGCCGCATCTTTCCCCGCGCTCAACTCGACGCGCTCGCCGACAGGCTCGCGGCCGCGTCCGAGCGATTTGGCAAGTTGATTTATCTCCTGGCCGACGAACCCTATGCGCGGCTGGTATTTGACGGCAATGCGCATATCAGTCCGGCAGAAAGTTACCCGCACACGCTGATCGCCTATTCCTTCGGCAAGACTTTGCTCGCGCCCGGCGAGCGCCTGGGCTGGTTAGCGCTCGGGGCAGACATGCCCGAGGGCGATCGCATAAAGCTGCGCGAGGCTGTCGACATGGCTCAGGTTTCGCACGGTTGGGCTTTCGCCAGCCGTACCCTGCAGCGGGCACTGCCTGATCTCGAGAAGCTCAGCATAGATGTCGCAGCCCTCGCGCGGCGCCGCGATCGCATGGTCGAAGGCTTGAGGACAGCGGGATATGACCTGCCGGTGCCTGAAGGTACCTTCTATCTCATTCCACGCTCCCCAATACCGGACGACATGGCCTTCGCGGCACGTCTCGCAACTGACGGCATCTGGGTGCTGCCCGGGAGCGTCGCCCAATTGCCTGGTCGTCTGCGGATCAGTTTGACTGCAAACGACGACATGGTGGAGCGCTCTTTGCCCGTCTTTGCGCGAGCGATCCGGGAAGTCGCGGCCTAACTGCTGGCAAGCAGTCGTTCACACCCGGCCTGCTGACGTCGGATCGCACACATTTAGCCCGCTCATGGCACAGACCGGATTTCACGCTTTCCAATGTTCCAGTTTCGTGCTTCAAAAGTAGTATAACCTCTCATCGGAACCGCACTTTAACAATGCGGATATGATGTCAATCTTCTTGCCTTCCCGCTTGGCCGAAACGTATGAGTAGACTCCCAAGTTCGGTCGCTTTGGCGAATCGCGGAAACAAGGACTTCTCGCAGCGTTCAGGCATTGGCGGCCTCGCGCGGCGAGGCAGAATAATGCAGGGGCGCTGTTCCTGCCGCTGTGGAATAACCCGGATGGGCTTAATGCGTTACGTGGGCGCGAGCTCGATGGTGCTACCCGATTGCGCCCAAAACGCGTGCATCGGCCCGGCACTCACTGATTTGGAACGCGGCCGCGCAACGCGTGTTGTCCGTATCTATCCCGTTGGTTCAACAAGGAGCAACTGCAATGAGTATTCACATCAACGTCAAGGGCGCGCTTCTGGGCTTAGCCGCACTTTGTCTTGCCAGCGCCGCCGAGGCCGACCAGCTTGCCGACATCAAGGCCGCGGGCAAGATCATCACCGCCACCGACATGCACTACGCGCCCTTCGACATGCTGAATAACGGCACCTATGAGGGCATGACAAAGGACTTGTTCGACGAGGTTTCCAAGGAGATCGGTGCTGAGCCAGTGTATCAGGATATCCCCTGGACTGCCGAGCTGCCGGGTCTCGAGGTTAAGAAGTTCGACATCGTGATCGCCCCGGTGACCATTACGCCGGAGCGGCTCGAACGCTACGGCTTCACATTGCCTATCGCCGATGCGACCGTCTCGCTACTCAAGGCCGCCAACAACAGCGAACTTACCAAACCCGAAGACATCAAGGGCAAGACCGTTGGCGTCCAGCAGGGCACCGCGCAACTCAAGCAGCTTGAGGCCTATGGCCAGAAGCTGGGCGGTGTGACGATCAAGGAATACGGCACCACGGACGAAGCTTATGCCGATCTCGCTGCCGGCCGTCTGGATGCGGTTGCCGGCTCACTTCCGAACCTCACCTATCTCGTGAAGAGCCGCCCCGAGAGCTTTGCTCTCTTCACGCCAGCCCAGTTTGGCGAACCGAAATATTTCGCATGGGTGCTACGCAAGGATGCAGACAGCGAAAGCTTTAACAAGGCTATCAACGATGCGATGATCAAGATGACCGACGACGGCCGCGTCAAGGCCATCCAGGTAAAGTGGCTGGGCGCCTATACCGAATTGCCTCGCGAAGTTCCGTCCAAGTAACTTGCAAGTGTGCGGGCGGCTTCCGCCCGCACACTTGAGCCAAGATGAGGGCGAATGTTTTCATTTGCTGTTTTTTTTCATAGCTTTGAGCCGTTGTTGTGGGCGGCGCGATATACGCTGCTGATCTCGGTCCTGGGCATCGGGCTCGGTCTTGTGATTGGCACGCTGGTTTGCGCCGCTCGGCTGTCGCCTTATCCGTTACTGCGCCGGTTTGCGGCGATCTGGGTCAGTTTCCTGCGGGGCGTGCCACTTCTGGTGCAATTGCTTGTATTCTACTACACCTTGCCGGTCATCGGCGTGGATGTGCCCGCAATGGTCGCCGCCGTGGTGACTGTGGGCATCTGCGCCAGCGCTTACATCTCCGAAATCTGGCGCGGTGCTATCGCGGCCCTACCGAAAGGACAAGCGGAAGCCGCGGTCGCCATCGGCATGACGCCCCTCGACGTTTGGATTCGGGTGATCCTCCCCCAGGCCGTGACGCTTTCACTGCCGGCTTTGATCAATGAACTTATCTTGCTTGTGAAGGCGTCTTCGTTGGTTTCGGTCGTCGGCATTCTCGAAATCACCCGCGCCAGCCAAGCGCAGGCGGCCACCACCTTTCGTCCGCTGGAAGTCTATATCGCTGCGGCTTGCATCTATCTCCTGATCAATTTGTGCTTGGCGGCGCTAGGACGTTACCTCGAACACAGGACGGCCGTCTGATGGAATGGAGCGTTCTGCAGCAATACGGTCCGTCGCTGCTCAAGGGTTTCGGCATCACCATCATTTGCTGGGCGCTTGGCACGGTCTTCGCCATGGCGCTTGGCCTTGTCATTGCACTTATCCAGCGCTATGCGCCACGCTGGGTGACATGGATCATACAGGCCTATATCGAAGTGATCCGCGGCACGCCGTTCCTCGTCCAGTTGTTCGTGCTCTACTACGGTGGTCCCCTCGTCGGCCTGCGCCTTGACGCGCTGCCTGCGGGCCTGCTTGGACTGACCATCTATGGCAGTCCCTACTTCGCCGAGATATTCCGTTCCGGCTTCCGCGCCGTGCCCAATGGCCAAATCGAAGCCGCCCGTGCTATCGGCATGGCCGAAGCGGACATCGTGCGCCGCATCCTGCTGCCTCTGGGCCTGGTCTCTGCACTACCCGCGCTGGTAAACTTCTCGATTATCCTCACCAAGGAAACGGTCATTCTGTCCATCATAACCGTTCCCGAATTGCTATATCAGGTGCAGCGTATGTCCGCCGAAACCTTCCGCTACGTGGAGGCAAACCTCGTGCTCGCGCTATTCTTCTGGGGCTTGGTCGAGACGATCTCACGCGTCGGACTGAGATTGGAGGCACGCATCACGAAACATCTGATCGAAAGGACGTAAGATGCTTGCCGCGTCATCTGTCGAAATGCGCAAGGTCAACAAGTACTACAATACGTTTCAAGCGTTGAAAGACATCGATCTGTCGATCCCGCCTGGCAAGGTCACCTGTCTCATTGGTCCTTCAGGTTCGGGAAAGTCGACCCTCCTGCGCTGCATCAATTTTCTCGAGGAATACGATTCCGGCGAGGTTCGCATCGACGGTCAGCTCATCGGCTATGAGGCACCCAACAAGAAGATGTCAGGCCGCAGGCTTCGCGAGATGCGGCGCTCGATCGGCATGGTGTTCCAGCAGTTCAATCTCTGGCCGCACATGACCGCCAGGGAGAATGTTGCTGAGGGGTTGATCCGCGTTCGCCGAATGTCGAAAGCGGATGCGGATCGGCGGGCTGCCGAGGCGCTGGCCAAGGTTGGGCTGGCAGACAAGATGACAAGTCATCCTCCACGGCTTTCCGGCGGCCAGCAACAGCGCGTTGCGATTGCCCGCGCAATCGCCATGGAGCCCAGGCTGATGCTTTTTGACGAGCCGACATCCGCGCTTGACCCGGAACTCGTGGGCGAGGTGCTGAGCGTCATGAGGACATTGGCTGGCGAGGGAATGACGATGGTGGTTGTGACACATGAAATGGGGTTCGCTGCGCATGTTGCCGATCAGGTCGGCTTCATGGAAAAAGGTGAACTGGTGGGCGTGGACAGCCCTGACCGCATCCTGCATCGACCAGAGGACGTGCGTATTCAGTCGTTCCTGCGTACTTATCACGAGCGCAACAGCTTCTGAGTGTCAACGAGCCTTAAGCTTTCCAACTGAGGCTGATGCACCATGGGTATCCTCTTAATGCGCAACGGCGCCACGCAAGTCGGCTTCGCCGCAAAAGCTGCGGCCGCACTATGTGCGTTATTGTGATGGGTTTCGGATACCGGCCATCCACATATTGGCCTGGCGCTGGGCCGGCGTTCCGAAAGCCTCCAGCGAAAGAACCCGCGGGATGGCGAGCGCGCGGTTCCCGGTCTATGGGGATTTGTGG
>NZ_JBBNAM010000359.1:0-7448 GCF_037994425.1 Phyllobacterium sp. | reverse complement strand
AGTGCTCTCCCGCTGAGCTACACGCCCATCTGACGGGGCGCATACACCACATTGAATCCGCCCCGTCAATAGCTGTGAGAAGAACTTATCAGGCTTTCTTTGCCCGAACGAAATAATGTCGCAGCCTGTCAGGCTGCGACCAGCATCTTTTCGATTTCGTTGACGAGATCGCGCAGATGGAATGGCTTGGACAGCACCTTGGCATCCTTGGGCGCCTTCGAATCGGAGTTCAGCGCCACAGCCGCAAAGCCGGTGATGAACATGATCTTCAGGTCGGGGTCGATCTCGGAGGCCCGCCGCGCCAGTTCAATACCGTCCATTTCCGGCATGACGATGTCGGTCAAAAGCAGCGAAAACGGCTCCTCGCGCAATCGATCATAGGCGCTTGCCCCATTGTCGAAATGCGTGACATGATAGCCAGCCTTCTCCAGCGCCTTGACGAGAAAGCGCCGCATATCATTATCATCTTCTGCAAGAAGGATTCTCTTCATAAGTCCGTCCGAATTCTCTAGCGCCGGATCATCCCCAAACCCCGCGTCGTACTACTCTTTACAAAACGCTTTTTTGGTAAAGATCGCGTGAATGATTTGCTAGAAATAAGGGCGAACGGGGCAAAAGTCGAGGCGTTCCGCGCGCGATCAGCAACGATCCGCAAGCCTCCAGAAAGTTGACCGGCTAAGGCCGTTCATCAATTCCCTATCGTGGAAACTTGCACTACAGTACAGGAAACCAGCCCCGCCGCCTTGCAGCGAAACCTTGAAGCAGAAGATGACCGTCGAGCGCGATTTTACCGATATACAGCCGTTCGAACTCCGGCAACCATCCGATCAGCGCATACCTTTCGTCTTCAATTCCCCCCACAGCGGGCGCTTCTACCCGCGCGCGTTCCTCGAACAATCGCAGCTTGATCCGCAAACGATCCGCCGTTCGGAGGACTGTTTCGTCGACCAGCTTTTTTCCTCTGCTGTGCCGCTCGGCGCACCCTTGATGCTGGCGCACTTCCCCCGCGCCTATCTAGACGTCAATCGCGAGCCTTACGAACTCGATGCCAAGATGTTTATGGAACCGCTTCCCTCCTATGCCAACGGAAGTTCGGCGCGTGTCGCAGGAGGACTGGGCACCGTGCCGCGCCTCGTCGGCGAGGGGCAGGAGATTTATGCGCAGAAGTTGCCGCTAAGCGAAGCGCTCGACCGCATCAATACGATCTACAAGCCCTACCATACCAAGCTCGGCACGCTCCTTTCCGCCACGCGACAGCGCTTTGGCTATGGCGTCCTGGTCGATTGTCATTCGATGCCGACGGGCATCCGCTTTCCGGAAAGCGGCATGCGCCCCGATTTCATTATCGGTGACCGGTTCGGGACGAGCTGTGCGCCGGAACTCGCAAATTCCGCCATCCATCTCTTGCGCGAGATGGGCTACCTCGTTGCGCATAACAAGCCCTATGCAGGCGGCTATATCACAGAACACTATGGCAGCCCGCTAAAGCGGTTCCACGCGCTGCAGATCGAGGTCAATCGCGGCCTTTATCTCAATGAACAAAACTACGAGAAGAAGTCCGGGTTCGATCAACTCCAGCGCGACATCGCCCGGTTCCTTGTCGATCTCGTCTCGTTGCCCGACTTCTATTTCCTCGACCCGCCACTTGCGGCGGAGTAGGTAACTTGCTGCAAATCCGCCCGGCCAATAAAAAAGACCGCGCATGAAGCGCGGTCCAAGTCTAGGGAGGAAACGCCCAAGGAGGGCAGAACAGGTCGCCCCGTTCACACACAACTCTATGTTGCGTCGCACAAATGTCAAGAAGTTTGTGTATGTTTTTGTGCACAAGTCGTGACTGCTTAAAAAGTGTGCAACATTTTTATTCGCAGTGCAGTCGAATGAGAATGTTTTAATCGCGAGGAGCCATTTTGGTCGTAGAACTTTCCTTTTTGAAGCAGATTGCTTCCGTAGCCGCCGAGCAAACCTTGCCGCGATTCCGCAATATTTCGCTCATCGACAACAAATTTGAGTCGGGTTTTGACCCGGTCACCGAGGCTGACCGCGAAGCGGAAAGAGCGATTCGCGTTCTCATCAACGAGGTATACCCCGACCACGGAATCCTTGGCGAAGAATTCGGAAGCGAGAACCTCGACCATTCGCATATTTGGGTTATCGACCCGATAGACGGCACGCGTGCCTTCATCTCGGGCATCCCGGTCTGGGGCACTCTGGCGGGACTTACCGTGGATGGTGATGCAGTTGCGGGCGTGATGGCGCAGCCGTTTACCAATGAGCTGTTCCTGTGTGATGGCGAGGCATCCTGGTATGAAGGACCTGGCGGAACACGGCGGCTCACGACGCGCAAGACGCGCGACCTTGCCGATGCAACGCTGTTCACGACGACGCCGGCGCTGTTCAAGGGCGAAGAGCGTACAGCCTATGACAGCGTCGAACGGCGCGTGAAGCTCGCTCGCTACGGCACCGACTGCTATGCGTACGCCATGCTGGCTGCAGGTTTCGTCGACCTCGTCATCGAAACCGGCTTGCATCCTTATGATATTGTTGCGCTCATACCGATCATCGAAAAAGCCGGCGGCGTGGTCACGACCTGGGATGGCGGTCCGGCCGAGAACGCAGGCAGCGTTGTCGCCGCCGCAACCCTGGAACTCCATGCACAGGCCATGGCGCTGTTGCAGGCCTAGAAGCGAGGATGGCTCTACCCCTCGTCGCCGCCGGTGCCTGGAATGAAGGCGTCGAAGGCAGCGAAGAACTGTTCGCGGTAGAAATCCTTCTCCTGCAGGATCTCGTGACGGGCGCCGTCGACGGTGAGGAGTGTCGTGTTGCGCATCTGTACAGCGAACCGCTCGATCGCCGGCGTTGAAACCACGCTGTCGGCACCAGCCGCAACAATGAGCGTGGGGATCCGGATAGTATCAATATATTCGGGTTTGGTGACCCGTTTTATTGCCCTTGCGGCAGCAACGATCCAACTGGCGGTCGGGCCGCCGATGGCAAGTTCGGGTGCCAGATCAAGAACTCCGCAATTGCGATCGTAGCGAGCACTGTCCGATGTAACTTCGTTGGCGGCAAACGGTCGCAAAACATGCGGGCCGCCGAGCATATATGTGCCGCCCAGTCCGGTTGAGCGCAGCGTATTGGCGATGATCCGCGCCGACATCTTTCTGGTTCGGCTGGAATTGATGTCGAGGAGGGGAGCAAGCAGAACCATACGGCGAATTCTGTTCGAAAGGGCCGGAGCCGTGACGAGGGCTGTCAATGCGCCCGCCGAGTGGGCGAGAATATAATAGGGACCGCGGCAATCGGGCAGGAGCACCGATTGGAACAGGAGTTCGAAATCGGCCGCGTAGTCATCGAAACTCTTGACAAAGCCTTTGGCAGCGTTGCGCAGGTATCGGCTTGACGCACCTTGCCCGCGCCAATCGAATGTTGCCACCGTAAAGCCACGCGAAGCGAGGTCGCGGATCGTCTCGAAGTATTTTTCGATGCACTCATTGCGGCCATGCAGGACGATAACGGTGCCGTGGGCCGGATGGCTGGCGGCGGGCGTGATCGCATAACGCAGCATTTTGCCCTTGCCGAGATCAAGTGCTTCGACACGCGTGCCTATCGGTATGGGGTTGGCGGCGGTTTCGACAAGCGGCCGGATCATTTGAGTTGGCTGGTCCACGTCGTTTGCCCGCTCGATGCGATGATTTGAGTAACCCTGTGATAGGATGCCCCAGTGCAAAGGTCAAACCTCGGCATTTCAAAAAGAATGACCGGAAACTCTGCCTGGGAGCTTCCGGTCAATACGTTGCGGGTGGAAGGGACGTTACGCCCGCAACGATCTCGGCTTGGTTGGACTAGTAAGCCGGGTTTATCTCGATGCTAAAGCCACTCTGGCGGCGGTCGTCATAGCGATCGCGGCCCATGCGGCGGGTTTCGAGAATATCACCGTCACGGGAGACGACGACGAGGACAGGCTCGCCGCGGCGCGAGGTGCGGGCGAAATATCGGCCACGTTCGAAGTTGACGTCGCGAACCCTGTAGCCGCGCCTTTCGAGCATGCGGGCGACGTCGCGCGAGCCAAAGCGATAGCGACGATCATCGCGGTAACCATCATAATAGCGGCGGTCCTGCACCTGATAGCCATCGGCAGCATATTCGTCGTCCACGTAGATCGCCGGCGCGCTATTTCCATAATAACGGCTATCGGCCAACGCCGAGGCCGAGAAGCCGGTGATCAGAAGCGCCGCAGAGGTGAGCGCAAGAACGGTTTTTTTCATTTTGATGTCCTTTGTCGTGTCGGATCGAATGCCAGATTGAGTGTAGGTATACGGGCATCGAGCTGAACGTATTCCGAAGAAGATGTTCATATTACGTTCATCCACAGGCACTGATCGCCCCGCCGTTGCCGGCCTTTCTGGGTCGGGCTTCGCACTTGAAATCGGGAAATTGCCTTACCAAATAGACCTTGTGACCGCCATAACGGGGTCACTGGTTCAAGAGAGCTTGCCAATGCGGGAGCTCCATTTCGAACCAAGTCACGCAAACATCGTCGCTCTAAAGGAGGGCTCAAACATGCGTCACGTTGATTTTTCACCCCTTTACCGTTCAACCGTCGGCTTTGACCGGCTTTTCACCATTCTTGATTCGCTGGCTCAGCCAGAAGGCGCCCAGACCTATCCGCCCTACAATATCGAGCGGACCGGCGAAAACGCTTACCGTATCACCATGGCCGTTGCCGGGTTCTCGGAGGACGAAATCCAGATCGAGGCTCATCGTAACCAGCTCAAGGTGACCGGCGAAAAGACTGCAGAGAAGGCCGACGAAAATGCCGAAACGCTTTATCGCGGCATTGCCTCGCGTGCTTTCGAGCGTCGCTTCCACCTTGCCGATTTCGTGGAGGTCAGTGGTGCCAGCCTGAAAAACGGCCTGCTGCACATCGATCTCAAGCGCGAAATCCCGGAAGAGATGAAGCCGCGCAAGATTGCCGTTACTTCCCTGTCGGACAAGGAAGCAAAGCAGATCGAAGCAAAGGCCGCCAACTAAGCATTTGGCAGGTTGAAACGAAGGAAGCGGCGCGCAAGCGCCGCTTTTTTCATGTTATGAGATCGCCGAAGCGGTCAACTTCCTCTAGCGTGGTCGCAAAGCTCGTTACGAGCCGAACCAGCGATTCGCCTTCTTCCGCAACGTGTCTTTCCCAATGGGGTGCACGCCAGTCATGGAAAATGGCGCCGTTCTCTCGGAGTCTTGCCGCCGTCTCTTTCGCCATCAGGGGAAAGACTTCGTTTGCACGGGGCTCCCAGGCGAGGCGCAGGGCCTTTGACGCCCGAATGTGATCTGCAAGCCGCGCGGCCATAGCATTGGCATGGGTAGCAAGTTCCAACCATAGTCCGCCGGCGAAATAGGCCTCAAACTGGGTAGCGATGAAACGGGATTTCGAAAAATGCTGCGCGACGCGCTTGCGCAGGAAAGGGAATCCCTCCGCTCGTGCCGGATCCATGAATACCAAAGCCTCGGCGCACCAGCACCCATTCTTCGTGCCGCCGAACGAGACGACATCGACGCCCTGCCGCCACGTCATCTCCGCTGGCGAGCATTCAAGCGATACAAGCGCATTGGCAAAGCGCGCGCCGTCCATGTGCAGCGGCAGATCATGTTCACGGCAAAGCGTCGAAATCGCGGCAATATCGCTGAGTTCGTAGATGGTTCCGATCTCTGTTGCCTGGGTGATCGAGACACCCATGGCCTGGCCCGCGAATACGTTCCCCGGTGTCACCGTACCGATCGCGGATTTGAGCGTCTCGACGTCCATGCGCCCAATCGGACCATCAACCGGTCGAAGGCGCCCGCCGCCGCTGATGAATTCGGGAGCGCCGGCTTCGTCGCCGATAAGGTGCGCTTCTCGATGCGCGAAAATCACGCCGCCGGGCTTGGCAAAGCTTGCCAGCGCCAGTGAATTGGCCGCCGTGCCCGTTGCGACAAAGAAAACCGCGACATCGCGATCGAAGATTTCGCAGAAGGTCCGTTCCACCGCCTTGTCCAGCGTACTCGTGCCGTAAGCTTGGGCAAAGCCGCCGGCGCTGTTGAGCAAGCTTTCGGCAATTTTGGGGTGGGCACCAGCCCAGTTATCGGAAGCAAAATGCATGAATCTATCCCGGATCTCGATCTGACGTGGCAGGCATATCCCTTTCCGGAATGAGTGAAAAGCCACGCCTCCACGAGCAGGCGGAGGAACTAGCTGTTTTTCCATGGCTTTTTGGCGGAAATCACCTATATCGAAACTATCGCGATACTTTCATGGTGTTTTGCGCAATGATATTTCGTGGAATGCTGATATTTTTTACTTTTCCATCTTGTGTGATGGCGTTAATTCTGGCATACCACAATAAGACAGCAATGCTGTCCTATTTGCGCGAGCCGAGAGCGGGATGGTAGGCAATTTTGCTTCCGTCCCTATAATGGTGAAGCGCAGCCTATAACCGGAAGATATGCCGCACCAAGCGGGGCTGGAATTATGTTATTCCGTCCCATGAGATAATGACCGCCCGCGACGGGCTGAATTGGAGGAATTGACGATGACGGATTTGACGCCATCTGTAACGACTGAACTTGCTCAGGCCGTACAGAATCGTGCGGTCAAAACCAATAAATCGTCAGGCATTCCGGCCAAACAGGGTCTCTATGATCCACGTAACGAACATGACGCCTGCGGCGTCGGCTTTGTCGCGCACATGAAGGGCGTCAAGTCGCACAAGATCATCGAAGACGGTCTGTTCATGCTCGAAAACCTCACCCACCGCGGTGCGGTCGGCGCAGATCCGCTTATGGGTGACGGCGCGGGCATGCTTGTCCAGATCCCTGATGCTTTTTTCCGTGCCGAATGGGCGGAAAAAGGCGTCGAATTGCCGCCGGTCAATCATTATGCGGTTGGTTACCTGTTCATGCCGCAGGATGCGGAGGAACGGGCGCACATCGAAACCGTAATTTCGGAAGTGATCGCTTCGGAAGGCCAGTCGCTCATCGGCTTCCGGGATGTTCCGGTCGACAATGCGTCACTGTCGAAAGCGCCGCATATCGCCGCAACCGAGCCGTTCCACAGGCAGGTCTTCATCGGCCGCAATCCCAACATCGAAACCAACGAGGATTTCGAAGGCCGGCTCTTTGTCCTGCGCAAAGTGATTTCGAACCGTATCTATCAGGAGAACGGCGGCAAGGAGAGCGACTTTTACGTCGTTTCCATGTCGGCGCGGACGATCGTCTATAAGGGCATGTTCCTCGCCTATCAGGTGGGCGCGTATTACAAGGACCTGAAGGACCCGCGCTTCGAAAGCGCGCTCGCCCTGGTCCACCAGCGGTTTTCGACGAACACCTTCCCCTCCTGGAAGCTGGCGCATCCCTATCGCATGGTTGCGCATAATGGCGAGATCAACACGTTGCGCGGCAACGTAAACTGGATGGCGGCA
>NZ_JBBNAM010000358.1:0-3793 GCF_037994425.1 Phyllobacterium sp. | reverse complement strand
TCGAAAAGGCCAGGACACATCTCGGATTTCTGCCAAACACGCCGTTTGCCGATGGACTTCTTCAAACCGCAAAGTGGATGAATGAAGAATTTTTTGGCTATAGCCGCGCCGCAGACAACCCTCGAGGGACAGATGCCCTACGGGCATGAGCTGCACAAGCTGTACAAGCGGCTTCCTATCCCCATTAAGGCAGAACTCAACGTCCTTTGGGCAAAAGGTTTTGCGCAAAGCCCCTATCTTAAACGGCAGGATTTCCTTGATAAATTGCCAGAGAGAGTGGACTTGTACGCCGTGCCGCGCCAGGCGAACTTCATGCAGCGACAGTCGCGCTATTCCTTTGAGAACAAGCCGAACGAGAACGTTTTTATCATTCAGGACTTGCCGGAGCTGCTTTACGACTACCTGACCCGCCTAAAGCCCGCATGGAAATTCCCTGTCATAGCCGCCTGACACCGCCAGGCCGCGCAAAGCCTCCATCTTGCGGAACGAGATGCAGCAATAGCTTTCGCGCAGATATCGACTGGGATGTCGCGGAGGGGCATCGGCTACCAGTTCAACGACACGGTTTCGGCGGTGGCCGGTTACCGGGCGCTCGGGGTAGACTACAGCGATGCTGGATTTGTCTTCAATGTCGTCCAGCAGGGGCCGATCCTGGGCGTCGTCTTGCACTTCTGATGAGGCCGCATATGGCCCACGGATTGTTGACTTACTTGGCCTTGATCGCTGCCTGCAATTGCTCGATGAGTTGGGTTAGCTGCGGGTCGTTGGGCTGCAAACGCGACAGCGCCTCCGCATATTCGAGGGTTTTCGGGAAACGTTGGAGCTTAAGTCCAAACTGGATCGCTGTGCCAAGCAGGTTGGCATCGGGTTGCCCGCTCGCGATGGTCTCGCCCAACATCGCGAAGGCGTCCTCTGTCCGCCCGACTGAATCAAGCGCAATGGCAAGCGTAGTCCTGTAGCGGGAATTATCTGGGGCCAGTCGGACCGATTCCGCGAGTTCCTGGATCGCTTCGGGTACGGCTCTTTGGCGAACGAGCGACAAACCATGTCCATAGCGCAAGTCGGCCTGGTCGGGCGAGATTGCGATCGCCTCGGCATAGACCCGTTCGGATTTTTCGTTCTGGCCCGTGGCACGGTAAAGCTCGGCGAGGTTGAGTCGCGCGCCTGACAGGGCCGGGTCGAGCACAATGGCCTGGCTGAACGCCTTTTCCGCCTCGCTCGGATTCTGTTGTCCGAACAGGAAGGTACCATAATTGTTCTGGGCCTCGGCGACATCGACGTTGGCTTGGACATAGGCGCGCAGGTCGTCGACGGCCGCATTAAAAGCGCCCCGCTGGTCGCCGAGCAAATTCAGCGACGGCGTGCTGCCAAGCGCCGTGACGGCGGCCACGCGCACGGCCCTCGTCTCGTCGCCGAGCAATTTGCCGATCGCATCCAACCTGCCTTCGGGCGGCAGATTGCCGGCCGCCTCCGCGGCTCCCAGGCGGACGAGCGGATCGGAATTTCCCGCGGCGGACTTCACGTCCGTTGCAACGCCTGCCCCGCCAACCCGGCTCATTGCGATGAGCGCACTGCCCTTGACAATCCCCGCCTGTTCGCCGTCCGCAACAAGCTTGCGCAGCGCACTGACAGAAGCCGGATCATTTTGCGCGGCACCGGCGAACGCATGGGCGATTGACGAGCGGCTGCGCCAGGCGGTGCCATACCATTTATCCAAGTTCTCGGCGGCCCAGGCATCGGTCTTCCCCTCATGACACCCGGTGCACGCATTGGGCGTGCCGTAGGCAGCGGAAAGGTCAGGTCGCGGGATCACAAACGAGTGGTCACGCCGTGGGTCGACCTTCATGTAGGTGCGCTCAGGCATGTGGCAGTTGGCGCACTGCGCCGCCGTCGAACCCATTGGATGATGGGTATGGGCCGGCGTGTCGAAATCACCGCCCGGATTAAACTTCTGGAATCGCTCGGGCGGGGATGCCGTATGGCACTGCGTGCACAGGGCGTTGCCTTCAGCCTTGAGCGCAGCCTCGTGGGGTTTGTGGCAGTCGAGGCAGGTGACACCTGCCCTCGACATCTTGCTCTGTTGAAAGGAGCCGTACTCGAAGACCTCGTCGAGGATCTGGCCATCGGGGAAATAGAGGTCGGGACGCAGCAACGCTGGCGAAAAATGGTCGAGAAAGCGGTGTCCGGGCCGGTATCCATCCAAAAGCTTGGTTCGTCGCGCATGACAGCCAAAGCAAGCGCTCGCATCGACCTTTGGCAATCCTGGATCGGACCTGACTGTCATCGAGGCGTCGCGGGATTTCGACTCGGCCCATTCGACATGCTTTGCCCCGGCGCCGTGACACGACTGGCACCCGATACTCGTTGCGACATATGTCGATCTGTATTCATTCAGGTTTGGCATGAAATTGGCCTGAGGATCGGTCGAATGGCAGTCAATGCAGGTTCTGTTCCAGCGGTAGAACGGACCCGTCCAATAATACGTGGACCCCGGCTTTGCCGGTTTGCCTTGGCCGAGCCAGAACCACTGCTTCTTGCCCGTATCCCATGCCACATCGAGTGCCTGCAGCCGACCTCCGCCTAGATCGACAAGGTATTGCTGCAGCGGTTCATAGGCGAAGGTGTATTTGACCTCGAACTCCGCTTCCGTTCCGTCAGGTCCCTCGGTTCGCACATAGAAGCGGCCGTCGCGGCGAAAGAAGGTCGTCGCAATGCCATCGTGATCGAAGCGAATGTCGTTGAAATCACCGCGAACTGTGCCGTCATCTGCAAGGGTCATCGCCTTGGCATGATGGGATTTGGCGAAGGCCGCGGCTTGGTCCGCATGGCAAGACGTACATTTCGCTTCGTCCACGAAGCCATCATGTATTGAAATCAGGCGATCGGGGGTAATGATCGGACTGTCGTCGGCGGAAGCGGGTGGGCCAAATGGAAGTGTGGCGAAAACTGACACGGCCACCCAAACAATGATCCTGCGCACACCACCCAAACCCATCACTGTGAACGTTCCTGAAATCCTGGTCATTAAAGATCGGCGGCCCCTGTTCCGAAGAGGCCGCCGTAGTATAGAGAATCAGTTGCCTGTTGGCATCGGGACGCTAACGCCTTCCTTAGCGAGCGAGTCGCGTACCCACTGGAACTTCTCATAATTCGAAAGCGTGATCGGGCCAGTGTAGGTTAGGCTCTGCGGTTTGCGGGGCGGATAATCGACATAGGTTTTCATGATCTTTTTGAGTTCCTCGCCCATGACCACACCCATCCAGGTCCGTTCCGTGAAGTTGTTCATGAAAATGTCGTAGCGTTCCTGCGGATCCTGCCACAAATCAAATACTTGGGGCACCGTAGCGACGTATTTCTCCGCGCCCTTCCAGCCGAGGTTCGAATCGACAGCCAAACCTCCGGTCTGAGCACCGTCATCGCCACGGAGATTGAACACGAACTTATAGTTGTTAACCCGAATAGCGCCGGGCGATAGTTCGTTCTCGGTAAAGTAAAACCACGATTTGCGCGGCGATGGACCGGAACCAGTCAGTACAGGTGTCATGTCGAAACTGTCGAAGATGATGGGCTTGTCTTCGCGGTCTTTGTCCGGCAGCGGAACGCCGCCGGCAGCGGCGAACGTCGCCATGAGATCAAGACCACCTATGAGTTCATGGTTCTTGGTGTCGGGTTTGATCTTGCCAGGCCAGACGGCGATCGCAGGGACACGGTTGCCACCCTCGCGCAAGGTTCCCTTCGTGCCGCGGAATGGCGTGTAGCCGGCGTCTGGATAGACGTCTTGCCACGCTCCATT
>NZ_JBBNAM010000357.1:0-3447 GCF_037994425.1 Phyllobacterium sp. | reverse complement strand
TGGTCGCCATGCCGGCCGAAGAGCTGCGGCGCATCCGCGGCAGTGAAATCGCGATGATTTTTCAGGAGCCGATGACCGCGCTCAATCCGGTGCTGCCTGTCGGGCTGCAACTCGAGGAAAATCTCGTTGCACATACGCGGCTGAATGCGCGCGAACGGCGGGCACGCGCGCTGGAGTTGATGAATATCGTCGGCATACCGGCGGCGGAACGGCGGCTCAACGAATATCCGCACCAGTTTTCCGGCGGTATGCGTCAACGCGCCATGATCGCCATCGCGCTGGCCTGTTCGCCAAAGCTGCTTCTAGCCGACGAACCAACCACCGCGCTCGACGTCACCATCCAAGACCAGATCCTCAAATTGCTGCTCGACCTGCGCGACAGACTGGCGATGAGCGTTGTGCTCGTTACCCATGATCTTGGTGTCATTGCCGGGACGTGCGATCGCATGGCGGTGATGTATGCCGGACGAATCGTTGAGATGGGAACTGTGATCGATGTGTTTGGCCAGCCCCGCCATCCGTATACGCGAGGTTTGCTTGGATCGGTGCCGCGTGCCGGCGCTGTGCGCACAATGCTTTCATCGATCGAGGGGACGCCACCGGGCCTGACGGATCTTCCTGCAGGATGCGCATTCCATCCGCGTTGCAGTTTTGTAACCGATAAATGCAAAAGGGAGCGGCCACCACTCCAATCGCTTGGTACTGACCGAAAGGTCGCCTGTTTCCATCATGATCGTGTAGCGGCCACGGGGGATATCCTTTGAGTGCTGTTCCAATTATCTGCGTCGATGACGTCTCCAAGCAATTTGGCGCTTCGTATTCTCTGATGCAGCGCTTTGCCGGCGAGCCGCGATTGGCAGTCCATGCGCTGAGCAATGTCAGCTTCGAGGTACATCGTGGCGAGACGCTTGGTATCGTTGGCGAATCCGGTTGTGGCAAATCCACTTTGGCGCGGTGCCTGGTGCGTTTGCTGGATCCGGATGGCGGCGCTATCCGTTTTGAGGGCAGAGACATCTCAACGCTGCGCTCTGCCGAGCGCCGCGCCTTCAACAAGCGTGTGCAAATGATATTCCAGGACCCGTACGGCTCGCTCAATCCACGGATGACAGTCAAGCAAGTCCTGCACGAAGCTCTGTCGGTGCATCATATGCGTCCCAACGGGGATATTCCGGCTCGCATTACCGAACTTCTCGATCTCGTGCGGCTGCCCCACGACGCGGTATCTCGCTATCCGCATGAGTTTTCCGGAGGTCAGCGTCAGCGCATCGGCATCGCCCGCGCCCTCGCAGTGGAACCCGATGTCATTGTGGCGGATGAACTCGTCTCGGCTCTCGATGTGTCCGTTCAGGCGCAGGTCATCAATCTGCTGTTACGGCTGCAGGAGGAGTTGCACCTTACGCTGATTTTCGTCGCACATGATTTGCGGCTGGTGCGTCATATTTCGCATCGCGTTGCAGTTATGTATCTCGGGCAGATTATGGAAATAGCACCGTCGGAAAGCCTGTTTGCCGCGCCTCGCCACCCGTATTCAAAAGCGCTGCTCGATGCAGCGCCCGAACTTGACCCGACCCAGCGATCGAGGGTCGTTGCGGCACGCGGTGAATTGCCAAGCCCGCTCAATGTGCCGCCCGGTTGCCCATTCGCGAGTCGCTGTCCGCATGTATTCGACCGCTGCCGGGTCGAAAGGCCGGCACTGACCAGGCGGGCTTCAGCACACAGCGCCGCCTGCCATCTTGTCGATTTTGGCGCCACGCCATCGGCACTCGCGGATGCGGTTTGATTGCACTGATTCATAATCGAACTCGAGGAACCCCCAGATGAGCTTTACCGCCTTTGAAAGCGAAGTCGCCAAGGTCAACGATATCCTGTGCGCAGTTAATCTGTTGACTTGGGATTCCCGCACAATGATGCCGCCTGGAGGTGTCGACGCACGCGGCAAGCAGATCGCGACTCTTGTCGGTCTTGCTCGCGATATCGCGACCGGTGACCGGATCATGAAAGCAATTGAAAGCGCACGCGCCGATACAAGCAGCGATCGTTTGAAGCGCGCTGCGGTCGAGCAGGCGGCGGTATCCATCGGGGTGCTATCGCGAATCCCGGCAAGGCTTGTATCGGCCGCTGCCGAACTCAAGACCAATGCGCAGGCGGCCTGGAAACACGCGCGCAGTGTCGATAGTTTCGCCGCCTTTGCTCCGTGGCTTGAACGTTCGATGGAGATGCAGCGCGAGATCGCGTCGGCGATTGGCTATAATGCGCATCCCTATGATGCACTGGTTTCGACTTATGAGCCGGAAATGACCTGGGCAAGGTTGCGTGAATTGTATGGCGATCTGCAAAAATCGCTCGTTCCGCTGCTCGCCGAAGCGAGGCAAGTGCGGCCAGTGCGAACGGAAATTCTTGACCGCGCCTACCCGATCGAACGTCAGCGAGCGTTTTCCAGGATGATTTGCGAGCGTTTCGGCTACGATTTCAACAGGGGACGCCTGGACGACACGGTTCATCCGTTCGAAATCTCCTTCACCAGCGCGGATGTTCGTATCACTGGCCGGTTTCGCGAAGACTGGCTTCCGGGCGGGCTTTTTGCCGTTTGGCATGAAGCTGGTCACGGAATGTATGAGCAAGGGATAGCCGAGCGCTTTACCAGGTCCACATTCACAACCGATTTCATCAACCTCTATGCAGTCGGCGGTAGCAGCTTCGGCACACACGAGTCCCAGTCGAGACTCTGGGAAAACCGCGTTGGCCGCTCTCGCCGTTTCTGGGAGATTCACTTCGACGAACTGCGCAGCTTCTTTCCCGAACAACTAGCCGATGTTTCGGTCGAGGATCTCTGGCGTGTGGTCAACGCACCGCGTCCCAGCCTGATTCGGGTCGAGGCAGATGAACTCACCTATGATCTCCACATCATGATGCGCTCGGAGATCGAAGCGGGGCTCATCGCCGGAGAAATCCGGGTAAGTGATTTGCCCGCCATCTGGCGAGACAAGATGCGGTCCTATCTTGGCCTCGAGGTTCCAAGCGATACGCTTGGCGTGCTTCAGGACGTGCATTGGTCGTCGGGTATGGTGGGATCTTTCCCGACTTATACGATCGGCAACATCATGTCCTCGCAATTCTTCGCCAGTGCAAAGGCTGTTCCTGCGGTGAAAGAGGGGTTGGACAAAGGCGACTATGCCCCTTTGAAGACTTGGCTGAACGAGAACGTTCATCAATATGGGCGGTCGCGAACACCGAGCGAGTTGCTGGAACAGGCGACTGGCTCGCCACTGTCGCTTGCCGAATATATCGCCGATCTGAAGCGCAAGGTTGTCGATCTTGCGCTCTAGTTGTCGCTTGGCACTCAGAGGTAAGAATACGGCCATCGCGAAGGTTCTGTCGCAAAATTTTCGGCCGGTAGTGTAATATTTTCTAATCTTGCGTTGGCAAGCTTCAATATATCGTGATCCT
>NZ_JBBNAM010000356.1:0-12880 GCF_037994425.1 Phyllobacterium sp. | reverse complement strand
ACAAGGATGCGGGCTATGGCTGGAACCCGCAGACCTATGCCTGCGGCGTCAAGCGCGGCGATCAGGATTGGCTGAACTTTGTCAACACTGCCCTGCACGAAGCGATGACCGGCGTTGAATTTGATTTCTACGCCAAGTCGTTCAAAACCTGGTTCGGCAAGGATCTCACCCCGCCGCAGATCGGCTTCCCGGTCGAGTACAAATAATCGGATTTATAGGCGGCTCCGGACCAGTTCGGGGCCGTTTCCTTTAAAGGGCCGCATTTTGCCGCGGTTCCACCCAGCAGGAACGCAATGGGTTATACGCTCAATTTCGCTGCCGTCTGGCGCAGCTTCGACCTTCTGCTTCAAGGGCTGGCACTCAGCCTCGCCCTTGCCTTCGGTGCTATCCTCATCGGCGCCATCATCGGCCTGATCACCGCATTCGGGCTGATATCAAAGAATGGCCTCGTCAAGCGCCCGGCCGGCGCCTACGTCACGATCATCCGCAACACGCCGATCCTGGTGCTGGTACTGTTCAGCTATTTCGCGCTGCCGCAGCTCGGATTGCGCCTCGGCAAGATCGAGAGCTTCGTCTTCACGCTGGCGCTCTATTCGGGCGCCTATCTGGCGGAAGTATTCCGTGCCGGGCTTTTGTCGATACCGCCCGGTCTGCGCGAAGCCGGGCTTGCCATCGGTCTGACGGAGATGCAGATCCGTACCTCGATCATTGCGCCGCTGATGTTGCGCAACGTCCTGCCCTCGCTTAGCAGTACGATCATTTCGCTGTTCAAGGATACTTCGCTCGCCGCTGCGATTGCGGTGCCGGAACTGACCTTCGAGGCGCGCAAGATCAACGTCGAGAGCTTCCGCGTCATCGAGACCTGGATTGTTGCTAGCTGCCTTTACGTGTTCACCTGTTCGATCCTCGCCGCGCTGATGCGCGGTGTCGAGCGTCGCCTGTCTGTGCCGCGGTGAGATGATGGATATTGCCCATTTCCTCGATGTCCTCTGGCTTGCGCGCATGCCGATCTTGAAGGGCCTCGGCGTCACCATCTCCATTTCCCTTCTGGCCATTTGTTTTGGCACTTTGCTCGGCATCTTCGTCGGGCTCGCCCTGACCTATGGCGTGCGACCGCTGCGCTGGATAGTGCGCGGCTATACGGATTTCATTCGCGGGACACCGGTTTTGGTGCTCGTTCTTGCAAGCTATTACGTTCTTGGCACCATCGGGCTCGACCTTGGTCCGTTTCAGGCGGGCATCCTTGCGCTTGCAGTGTTTTGCAGCTCCCATGTCGGCGAGATCGTGCGCGGCGCGCTGCAGTCGATCCCCAAGGGGCAGACCGAGGCCGCCAAGGCCATCGGCCTGACCTTCCCGCAAACCTTCGCCTATGTTCTGGGGCCCCAAGCATTGCGCCAAGTTCTGCCGGCCTGGGTGAACACGGCGGCAGAAATGGTCAAGGCATCGACCCTTCTTTCCATCATCGGCGTCGCCGAACTTCTGCTGCGCACACAGGAGCTGATCTCGCGCTCGTTCATGAGCCTCGAGTTCTACTTCTTTGCCGGCTTTCTCTATTTCGTCATCAACTACGCCATCGAGCGTTTCGGCCGCTATGTCGAACGTAAGACCGCCGTTCCATCGTAAGGCATTTTTCGATGTCAAATCTTCTTGAAATACGCAATCTCCACAAAAGCTACGGCGATGTCGAAGTGCTGAAGGGCGTGGACTGCACCATGGCGCAGGGCGATGTCATCAGCATCATCGGTTCGAGCGGTTCAGGCAAGACGACGATGCTGCGCTGCATCAATATGCTGGAGGAATTCCAGGGCGGCTCGATCAGCATCGATGGTGAGGAGATCGGTTATGAAATGGTCGGCGGCCAGCGTCATCGCAAGAAGGAAAAGGAAATAGCCCGCCAGCGGGCGCTGACGGGCATGGCGTTCCAGCAGTTCAATCTCTTTCCGCACATGACCGCCGCACGCAATATCATGCTCGGGCTGATGAAGGTAAAGAAACTGAGCAAGGAGGAAGCGCGCTCCATCGCCGACAAATGGCTCGACCGCGTCGGCCTGCGTTCACGCGCCGATCATTTTCCCGGCCAGCTTTCCGGCGGGCAGCAGCAGCGCGTGGCGATCGCCCGCGCGATCGCGATGAACCCGAGGCTCATGCTTTTCGACGAGGTCACCTCGGCGCTCGACCCTGAACTCGTTAACGAAGTCCTGCAAGTCATTAAGGCCCTGGCCCAGGATGGCATGAGCATGCTGCTTGTCACCCATGAAATGCGCTTTGCCTATGAGGTCTCGAGCCGCGTCATCTTCATGAACAAGGGACGCATCGGCGAGGAGGGCAACCCGCGCGAAATGTTCCACAAGCCGCAAACCGAACGCCTTGCCGAATTCCTCAAGACCTCGAGTTTTGGCTGACGCGACCCTTTAGTGCGTCGAGGGACCATGCACCCGGACCGAACGCGACCAGGCCCAGAAACCCGCCGGCGATGGCAATGTTCTTGTTGAAGTTGATCACCTGTTCGAGATTGCTGAAATCGTTATGGAAAAGGAGCGCCGTCAGGAGACAAAACCCGGTAAGCGCGAGGGCTGCATAGCGTGTCAAAAAGCCCGCCGCGATCAAAAGTCCGCCGCCAAGCTCGGTCAGAATGACGAGTGGCAGTAGGCCGGGTGATACACCATTTGCTTCCATATAGCCTGCTGTTGCGCCATAGGCCGAGATTTTGCCCCAGCCTTCAACGACAAAAATATAGGCGAGACAAAGGCGCGCAACGAGCGCGATCGGAGCCTGCAATTTTTCCATCAATTCCTCCCAACGACCGAACTTTGTGAGGAACACGCAACTTTACGGCTTTATTCAAACGGAAAATAGCCAAAGAGCCTTGCCGATCAATGCGAACCCTCCTTAAAAAAACTACTTGCCAGCATCTGGCATCGTCGTGCCGAGGAGGTTGAAGGTCGAGCTCAAGTTGCCACCCAGCGTTCTTATGCCGGCGATGATGGCGACCGAGATCAGGGCTGCAATCAGGCCGTATTCGATGGCCGTTGCGCCAGATTCGTCCTTGAGGAAGCGTGCGAAGAGATTGCTCATGGTCATGTATCCCGGATGTCGTTTGCTGGCGTGAATTCGCTTAACCGTTTCGAACTAAAGTCACGCCCGTTTGTGGTCAAATTAAACATGGTTGATGAAATCTTAACATGCTTGGTAATAAACGCACTATTATTTGGGATACATATATTTATATTAATGTTTATTTTAACTTTACTAAAACTTTAACGAAGCGGGTCAAGTGCAGCGCCCCAATCGGCGATTGTTACCTCAAGGCAAGAACAAGGCGGCGAGGTTCTTCAGGATCGGCTGACGCTCGGAGAGCAAGCGGACCGTATCGATGACAATCGCTACAAACACGCCCGATCCCGTCGTGACGATCCCCCTGAGGAAGTAGCGGCTTGCCCGGTCATAGACGGATTTCTTCAAGGATTCGGTTCTGAGCAGCAGCGCCAGGGAACGCAGCTGCAGGCCCACGCCGATCGATATGAGAAAGAGGGTCGGCAAATCGGCGATTGTCCAGGGTATGGGGTTGCTGGCCCATTGGGTCAGGAACCCGAGGGAAAATGACAGGACGACACCGACGACCGTAATAGTGCCGTTGCGAAACACCGTTTCAATGAGATGCTCGTCGTGATCGTTGCGGTCCATCATCCCCCCTTAAACTTCAGTTTACCATGATATGCGGTCGGCGATGCGGGCAATCATTGGATGGACGCGGGCAGACGCCTATCGAAAATCAACCTCGCTGCGCAATTTGCCTGAAATCAATAAAACTCCGGACTCGCGTTTTTAAAGAATACCATTTCTGTCGAGATTAAAATTTGCGGCCTAGGCTTTTTGTTACAGCAGTGAACGAAAGGCGGATCGATGAGCAAGCGAACGGATCAGATCAAACTTGGAGCATTTCTCTATCCGACGGGGCATCATATCGCGGCTTGGCGTCATCCAGAGGCGCAAGCTGATGCCGGCTCGAACTTTGCCCATTATGCCACGCTTGCCCGGATTGCCGAAGCGGCAAAGTTCGACCTGATCTTCATGGCCGATGGTGTCGGAACAAGGGGCACGGATACGCAAGCCCTGAGCCGCACCGCCATCCGCTACGTCGCGCAGTTCGAGCCGCTCACCTTGCTGTCGGCGCTTGCTGCGCTGACAAGCCGGATCGGCTTTGTCGCAACCGCCTCCACGACCTACAACGAGCCCTACCACATCGCCCGCAAGTTTGCTTCGCTTGACCATATCAGCGGCGGGCGCGCCGGCTGGAATCTCGTCACTTCAGCCAGCGAAGACGAGGCGCACAACTTCAATCGCGATCATCACGTCGCCCATGCGCAGCGCTACGAGCGGGCCGAAGAGTTCGCCGACGTGGTGCGCGGTCTTTGGGACACGTGGGAAGAAGATGCCTTCCTGCGCGATAAGCAAAGCGGCATATACTACGATCCATCCAAGCAACACCTCCTCAACCATCGTGGCAAGCATTTCAAGGTGCGCGGCCCCCTCAACGTGGCACGGGCGCCGCAGGGTCACCCGGTCATCGTTCAGGCCGGATCGTCCGAGCCGGGCAGGGAACTTGCCGCGCGTACCGCAGAAGTCATTTTCACTGCACACCAGAACGCAGCCGATGCGCGCACGTTTTACAGCGACGTCAAGGGCCGGCTCGCCCGCTACGGCCGCTCGCCCGACACGCTCAAGATCATGCCCGGCATCTTCCCGGTCGTCGGCAAGAGCGAGGCGGAAGCCAGGGAAAAATTTGAGCAGATACAGGCGCTCATCCACCCGGCGGTCGGGCTCTCGCTTTTGAACGGCATGGCCGGCGATGTCGATCTGTCCAAGTATCCGCTTGATGGACCGCTGCCCGACGTCACCGAAACCAATGGCAGCAAGAGCCGGCAGAAGCTCATGGTGGATCTTGCCCGGCGTGAAAACCTGACGATCCGCCAACTCTACCTGCGCATCGCCGGAGCGCGCGGCCACTGGCAAGTGATCGGAACGGCGCGGCAGATCGTCGACCAGATGGAAGACTGGTTTGAGACGGGCGCGGCCGATGGTTTCAACGTGATGCCGCCGCATCTGCCGGTCGGCCTGACAGATTTTGTCGAGCACGTTATTCCAGAACTGCGCCGTCGCGGCCTCTTCCGCAGTGAATATGAAGGCAAAACGCTGCGCAGCCATCTTGGCCTGCGCGCGCCGCAGCACCCGGCGCTAGACAAGGTTGCAGCCGAATAAACGACCTCCTTTGGCGAAAGAAACCATCCCGATGACCAGCACAGCGCATCTGAAAATCAGTTCTGTCAGCCGGCATTTCCGTGTCAATGGCGCCGACCTTACGGCACTCGACCGTGTCAGTCTTGATGTCCGGGCAGGCGAATTCATTACCATCGTCGGCGCCAGCGGCTGCGGCAAGTCGACATTGCTGCGCCTCGGGGCAGGGCTCGATACCGGCCATGATGGCCGCATCGAACACGCGGGCAAGACAGTCACAGGTCCAAGCCTCGACCGCGGCATCGTCTTCCAGGAACCGCGCCTGTTTCCCTGGCTGACAGTGGAGCGCAATGTGGCGCTGGGGCTTGAGAACGCGCCCTTGTCGAAGGGGAAGAAGCAGGACCTTGTCGCCAAGCAGATCGCGCTCGTGGGCCTCACCGGATTTGAAAAGGCCTACCCGCACCAGCTTTCGGGCGGAATGGCGCAGCGCGCCGGGATCGCGCGCGGGCTCGTCAACCGTCCGGATGTCCTTTTTCTTGACGAGCCATTTGGTGCACTCGATGCCATCACCAAGGCGCGCCTTCAAGGCGAGTTGCAGGAGATATGGGCGCGCGAAAAGATCACCATGGTACTCGTCACCCACGATGTGGACGAGGCCGTCTACCTTGGGGAGCGCGTCGTCATCATGGCGCCGCGCCCAGGGCGGATCAGAAAGATCGTGCCCGTCGATCTGCCGCATCCGCGCGAACGTACCTCGGGCCGGCTTGCCAGTATCCGCAACCATGTCCTCGACATTCTCAACAGCACGAGCCGCGGCGATGAGCCGGGGACGAGCAGCAAAAAGCCGGTGCCATTGAAGCGCCCGGCAATCACGGCGGGCACGGGCAGGGGCGGCGCGCGGCCCGCCGCGCGTCCCATTCTTTCAACGACGGAGATCTGAAATGACGTTATCGCATCTTACCCGCCGCACGGTTATGGCCGCATTTGCCGCCCTGCTTTTGGCCAGGCCTGCCGTTGCCGAGCCCTTGACCATCCATGTCGGTTATGCGGCAATCGGCGTCGATAGCCGCCCCTATGCCGAGGGAACCTCGGCGGCAACGGCGCGGGCCGGCGAATATCTCGAAAAGGAATTTGCCAGCGACCCTGACGTCAGGATCGAATGGTTCTTCTTCAAGGGAGCGGGGCCCGCGGTCAACGAGGCCTTTGCCAACAATCAGCTCGACTTTGCCTACCAGGGCGACCTGCCATCGCTGATCGGTCGGGCCAATGGCCTGAAGACGAAGTATCTTCTGGCAAGCGGTGCCCGAAAGCCGCTTTACCTTGCCGTTGCCAGGGACGCGGCCATCAGCTCGGTCGCCGAGCTGAAGGGCAAGAAGGTCGCCTACCAGCGCGGCACCAATGGCCATCTGGCGGCGATCAAGATCCTTGAGGCCAATGGTCTTTCGGAAAAGGATATCCAGGTGATCAACCTCGACAGCGCCGGAACGGTCGCGGCATTGACGAGCCAGGACATCGATGCGGCATTTGGTGATACGCAGCTCATCAATCTTGCTGCCAAGGGTAACGCCAAGGTCATCTACACGACCAAGGGGGATGACCCGCGCTTTGGCCGTAACGCAGGTATCATCGGCCGCCAGGACTTCATCGACCGGTATCCGGACATCACCCAGCGCGTCGTCGATGCATTCGTCAAGGCAGCGCAATGGTCATCGGACGAGCCCAATCGTGCTGCCCTTTTCGAACTCTGGCACAAGTCGGGAACGCCGGTGCCGATCCTCGAGGATTACTTCAGCAATGACACGCTGGCCTACCGCAATTCACCCCTGATCGATGATCTTCTTGTTTCGCAGTATGAGGAACAGGCCATCAAGGCCAGGACGTTTGGCCTGATCCGCCGCGATGTGAGCACGCATGGATGGTTCGAACCGAAATTTCTGCAAGCTGCGCTGGTGAAGCTTAATCTTCAGAACTTCTGGCAGGCCTATGGCGCCAATGGCAAGCCACTCGGTTCCTGATCGACCCGCACCCCTTGGCAGCCGACGCAATGACGCTCTTGTCCGATAATTCCGCCGTGGCGCCGATACCGGCTCGAGAGCGGACCCCAAGGCGGCCATTGCGGCAAGTCGGTCTGGGGCTCGTGCGCGTTGCGGTTGCCCTCATCCTACCGCTTACGCTCATTGCTGCCTGGTGGCTCGCGTCCAGCCAGGGTTGGCTGCCCGAACAGATTCTGCCATCGCCCTCCTATGTCTATGCGACGGCAATAGAGATGATCTTATCAGGCGAAATTTTCTACCATACGGGGGTCAGCCTGCGGCGGGTGGTGGTCGGGTTTCTTTTCGGTGCCGCTTCAGGTCTTACGCTCGGCATGGCGATGGGACTGTCACGACGCGTCGACGACTATGTGCGACCCCTCTTCCTTGCCTTCGCCCAGATCCCGACACTCGGCTGGATACCGCTTTTGATGCTGATCTTCGGGATCGGTGAAACGCTGAAGATTATCGTCATTGCCAAGGGCGCTCTCGTCCCCATGACCTTGAACACAGCAGCCGGAATCCACTCCGTGCCGGCGAACTTCGTCGAGGTTGGTCATGCGCTGCGCTTCAGCCGCTGGCAGAGGCTGCGCCTGATCGTCCTTCCTGGCGCGGCACCATCCATATTCACCGGCATCCGCTATGGCCTGACGCATTCCTGGACCGCCCTCGTGGGCGTAGAACTCCTCGCTTCGTCCGAAGGGCTCGGCTATCTCCTGGTCTGGGGCCGCCAGATGTTCTGGCTCGATGTTGTGATCGTCGCAATGATCGCCATCGGCATTGTCGGGTTCCTGATGGACAAAGGGTTCGACGCGGCAGAAGACCGTGTGCAGCGCTGGAAGCAAAGGGAGGAGCATTGATGGCGGTCCCGCATGGTAACCGCGAGCGGGCGGTCAAACTGCGTCGCGGTCTGACACTCCCGATCCTCCTCCTTGTGCTGTGGGAAGTTTCGAGCCATGCCGGCTTCGTCGACCCGCGCTTCCTTCCCTCGCTCAAGGATGTGTTTTTGACGGCAAAACGCGAACTGATCGACAACAACCTTGTCGGCGAACTCGGCTTCAGCCTGTTTCGCAATATTGCCGGCTTCCTCGCCGGCTCGGGGCTTGGCGTTGCTTTTGCGACGCTCCTTGCCCTGTCGCGTACTGCCGACCGCCTCATCTTGCCCAGCTTCAACGCCCTGAAGCAGATTTCCCTGCTTGCATGGATTCCGCTTATCTCGATCTGGTTCGGTTTCGGCGAAAAGGCCAAGATTGTCTTCGTCGCGCTTGCGGCATTCATCCCGGTCGTCCTCAACACCTATGAAGGCATGTGCAACACACCGCGGGATCTGATCGAGGTTGGCGAGGCGCTGAAGTTCACGCGAGCCCAGCGCATTGTTCGCATCTTGCTGCCCTCGGCACTGCCATCGATCGCCACAGGTGTGCACCTGGGGTTGATCTATGCCTGGCTTGCCACGGTGGGCGCCGAATATTTTCTCGCCGTCGGACCCGGCATTGGCGGGTTGATCATTGCTGGTCGCGAGCGCTTTGACATGGCGCTGGTCATGGTCGGCGTGATCATTCTCGGGCTTGTCGGCTTTATTCTCAACCGGCTCGCCGGTAAGGTCGAAGCTCATCTCTTGCGCTGGCGCGTCAGCAACCATTGAAAGTAACCACGATGCCCGTTTCCGCAGCCGAGGCCATTGATGAAGATTCGCGCGATCGCCTGCAAAGGCTTTTGCAGCACCGATACGGCGAAAATCACCCACTCTCCAATGCGTGGCTTTCAACAGAGACCATCGATGTCCTGCTCGATCATCGCAGTGTGCGCTCCTATCTGCCGGAACCGGTGCCAGCCGCAGCCCTCGAACTTGCCATTGCGGCAGCACAATCGGCCTCGACATCGTCAAACCTACAGGCGTGGAGCGTGGTTGCGGTCGAAGACAGGGAACGCAAATCACGAATCAACGCGGTAGCCGGAAAGCAGAGGCAGATCGATCAGGCGCCGCTGCTCCTCGTCTGGCTCGCCGATCTGTCGCGGTTGCGTCGTATCGCCGAAGGGCAGGGCTCGACCTTTGACGGATTGGACTATGTCGAAAGCTTCCTCCTCGGCATCATCGATGCCGCGCTTGCTGCCCAAAATGCCCTGGTTGCCTTTGAGTCACTGGGTCTTGGAGGCTGCTATATCGGCGCGCTGCGCAACGATCCGCTCACTGTTGCCAGGGAACTCGATCTTCCCGCGCTCGTCTTTCCAGCCTTCGGCCTCACGATCGGCTATCCGGATCCGGCAATCAGGACCGATGCCAAGCCGCGTCTGCCGCAGGAAGCCATACTCCACCGTGAGCAGTATCGCCCGAACCCTAGCAGCGATGAACGCGACAACTATAATGCGACCTTGCGGGCCTTCCAGACGCTCCAGTCAATGGCGCAGATCGACTGGTCCGAGCAGGTGGCCCGGCGTATCGCAACGAAGGAAGCGCTCAAGAACCGCGACAAGCTTGGCGAAATCCTCAAGGATTTTGGTTTTGCGTTGAAGTGAAGACGCAAGCCCAATGGCTCGTCCGGTTTCGACCCTGCCGACACCTATCCCCGCGCAACGATCTCAATGGGTGCAATGAGGCCGTTCTTTAGTGCTTCAAATACATTTGCCAGGCGTATCGGGGCCGTCGGGCCCATGATTATCTGTCCGCCGAGGATGGGAGGTCCCTCCACCGCCGCCTTTTCCTGCATCTCCTTGACAAGCCTTAACGTCAGCTCGCGCCGGCTCGTCTCCGCTTCTATCTCAAAGTTTTGGGCGATCAACGCCTTTCGATAAAAGCCGGGTGTCTCGACAAAGCTCGTTGCGTTGCTCATTGCCCAGGGCATGGGATAAGTCAGCGACGCATCGCGCAGCCGCATGATGTCATAGACGGCAAAGCGCGCGCCCGGCTTCAACACGCGCCAAACTTCGGCAAACAGGGTATGCTTGTCTTCGATGTTCATGCCGACGTGAATCATGTAGGCGGCATCAAAACTGCCGTCGTCGAAGGGCAGGGCCAGAGCACTCGCCTGATGAAACTCGATCCGGTCGTCAAGGCCGCAGCGGTCTGTCAGTGCCCATGCCACATCGATGAATTCGTCGGTCACGTCGACACCGGTCACACGGCATTCATAGGTCTCGGCGAGATAGCGTGCCGGGCCGCCAATACCGCAGCCGACGTCGAGGAGGTGCATATTCGGTTCGATGCCCAAGCTCTTGCCAAGTTCGATGGTCGCGGGAAGCCAACCAAAATGAAACTCGTCAACCGGCGCAAGATCAGAAGCAGCAAGGTTATCGATGTCCTTGCCGCTCGCGGTCAGCGCCGCCAGTATCGCCTGCTCGAGCGAGCCGTGCGTATAGTGCCGGGCGACTTGTTCTTCAATGCTCATTAACGTTCCAATCGGGAAGAAAGCCGAGCAACGCGCTTATGAATTATACGCTGTCTGAGGTGGAAGCGATATGCGCTTACTTCAATATTGATCAGATCCAGGCAACCGGCGGGGCAACACCGATAAGCGCTGTCGACCCGATATATGGGGCACCGCAAGGGCCGATGTTTACGCCCTATATCGATCAGGTTTTGAAGCGCAACCAGATCGGCGTCTACGCCCAGGATCAATTGCGCTTTGGCGACGGCTGGCTCGGAAAATGTCCCGACCGGACCCTTCCTTGCGCAATACCGGGTGGGCGAGATCAATTCACGCGGCATCGAACTCGAGGCCCAGGCCAATATCCCCCTGTTATTGGAGTTAAGTGGGATTGTGCGAGACAAGTTCCTGACGAAAATTATTCATCTTGCTGGTGTAAGATGACCTCGCGCTGAAAGTACCAACATCTTGTGCCTATCGCCCGAACTTGCGCGCGTTCCCTTCGCCTTGAAGCATATACCCGCCGCGGATTTCTGTCTGGCATGGCCGCGACGCTTGTCGCTGCCACAACACCGCTTGGTACTTTCGCCCAGGCTCCCGCACAACCATTGAAAGTCCTGTTCCGGCAGCTGAAGCTCTTCGACGGAAAAACCGATACGGCGCGGTCCGGCGTTCAGGTTCTCGTCGAAGGCAACACGATTGCGTCGATCGATAAAAGCAACAGTCCACCCCCAACAGATGCCACCGTCATCGATTGCGGCGACCGGTTGCGGATGCCGGACTTGATTGATGCCCACTGGCATACGCTCTTTGCCGCTGTCCCCGTTCAAATCGCCACGACCGGCGATCCGGGTTCAATTTTCACCGCACCGACGGCGGAAGCAGAACGCACGCTGATGCGCGGATTCACCACGGTGCGCGATCTCGGCGGATCAGTCTTCACGTTCGAGCAAGCGATCGATAACGGGGGCATACCGGAACGCGCATCTTCCCATCGGGAGCGATGATCACGACGGCCGGCGGGCATGGCGATTTGCGCATGCTGTCAGAGATTCCGCGCAATCCGGCCCAACTGAGCCTGAGAAAAAAATCAGGCGACATGATTGCCGATAGCGCCGACGAGGTGAGGATGCGCGTGCGCGTGCCGCTGCTTCAGGGGTGCATCGCAGATCAAGCTTGTCGGCGGCGGCGTCTCTTCGCCGCGCAGTCCGCTGGACATGTCCACATTCAGTGAAGACGACCTTCGGGCTGGAATTTCAGTTGCGCTGGACTGGAGCACCTATGTAACCGTCCATGCCTATGCGCCAAACACCATACAGCAGGCCATTAACGCTGGTGCCGCCTGCATCGAGCATGCCCATCTCATGGATGACGACACGGCGCGGTTGATGGCGGACAAGGATATCTGGCTCAGCATCAGCCGTTTTTATCGCTCCAGGATTCGGTGCCTCTCACAGGTCCGAGCTTGGATCGGCTTCAAAGGTATTTGCCGGCACTCTCACCGCCTATGAATTTGCGCGTAAATACAACATCAAGACCGCGTGGGGTTCCGACATGCTATTCTCGCCGCAGATGACCGCGCGGCAGGGCACCATGCTCACGCATCTTAGCCGCTGGTAACTCCAATGCCGAGAGATATTGCGGCTGGCGACCTCGACAAATGCCGAGCTTCTTGCCCTTTCCAATCTGCGCAATCCCTATCCGGGCAAGCTCGGGTTGGTGGAGAAAGGTGCGTTCGCACACATACTCGTGGTCGATGTCAACCCACTTGAGAATATCGCCCTCATGCACGAGCCAGAGAAGAATCTCAGCGTTATCATGAAAGACGGCAGGATACACAAGAACACGCTTGCCTCATGAAGTGAGGGGTCTACCGACGCACGGCGCTTTCAAAAATGCGGATGGGGGCACTCAGGGCCGCTCCCGTCACGGTGCCGATCGTCTGGCCGGCTTCGATGGCGGTGGCACCAAAATTCCCGGCTGCGTTAGGATCGGCGTCAGAAAGGGATTGGCCGCGCAACAGCCGCTCGCCAAAGAGCCGCACCACTTCGGGGCTTGTAGCAAACTGCGTGTGGTTGAGACTGTCACCATTTCGCAGCGCAGTAAGATCATACACCGTAATCCCGGATGATGCCTTCAGTTGGGCTTTGTAGGTCTCATTCGTCAAGTCAACGCCGCCAACCCGCGTCACTTGACCGGAAATCAGGCGCGAAAGTCGCAGCGCGCGATCATTGGCCGATATGAAAATCG
>NZ_JBBNAM010000355.1:0-8662 GCF_037994425.1 Phyllobacterium sp. | reverse complement strand
TCCGTTCACACCATCAGTGTGAGGGACGACCGCCGTCTTACCAAGCAAACCGCGAGCGCAGCGCGCCGCTCAAAATCGCCGTAGTGAAGTGAGCAGTTGGCCTGGCAGCCCGTTACCCCATCTAGAGCTGGTCGTTATAGGGGCGCTTGGTCTCGCCAACCATCTTGGCCAAGTGAGAAAACGACCAGGGCGTATCGGCGCCCGAATTGTTTGCCAGTTGCAGCAGGCGGATCGGGAAGCAAACTGCATCGCGATTGGCCGGGGAGAGCTGCTCGACAGCCCGGTCGTCACCGACGGCGACGGCTTCGACCTTCCGCAGGGCCGTGTCGATTTCGGCGGCGGTCAACAGCCCCTTGGCAACGAGGATCCGGTTGACGGCTGCGATGGCTAGGCAAAGACCTTCCAGCTGAAGATTTGCGGTGTTCATCTTCATTCCTTTCCTGGCGCAACTGACGATACGTCGATCATAGTAGCGCGGATTGCAGCCCGACGTAACACGGGATCATTCGCGCCGGGAGAGGGTCTTTCTGAAAGAATTGACGCTTGGTGCAACCGACTTCATTGTGCCGGAATGATTAGCGGTGTGCTCCTCGATATTGCCGGTGTCCTATATGATGGCAACGTGCCTGTGCCAGGCGCCACCGAGGCAGTGGAGCGCTTGCGTCAATCTGAACTTTCCCTCCGCTTTGTCAGCAATACGACCCGCTCGAGCAAGGCATCGGTTGTCGCCCAGCTTGGCCGGCTTGGCTTTCCGGTTGCCGCTAGCGAGCTTTTTACGCCCGCCCAAGCGGCATTGAGCTGGTTGGAAGATCACAAGCGTACGCCGCATCTTCTGGTCCACCCGGACCTTGAACCTGATTTTGCCGGCGTCGAACAGCGGAAAGGCAAGGCAGTCATCGTCGGCGATGCGGGTGAGACATTCGACTATCGCAGACTTAACCGGGCCTTTCGCGCCTTGATGGAGGGCGCGGAGTTTCTCGCGCTTGCTCCCAATAGGACTTTCAAAGACGCGGACGAAAAACTCAGCCTCGATGCGGGCCCATTTGTTGCGGCACTGGAATTCGGGAGCCAGCGAAAGGCAACCGTGCTCGGCAAACCCTCAAAAGCATTCTTTGATGCGGCGCTCACAAGCATGAATTGCCCGGGCGCCGAGGCCGTTATGGTCGGGGATGATGCGGAGGCCGACATCGCCGGCGCGCTCAAGGCAGGGCTTGGGCACGCCTTGCTCGTTCGTACTGGCAAATACCGCCAAGGCGACGAAAAGCGCTTCAAGCCGCGCCCGACAGCTGTCGTCGAAGATATTGGCGCTGCAGTTGACTGGATCGCTAGGAAAAGATCCTAAGGTCCCGATCGCTATCGAAGCCCTTCGATGTATTTGACGTGAAACCGCGCATATCCGGACTCGGTCTCCTTCAGATGCGCCTCGATCAGCGCGTGGAATTCCGGCAGCTGATGGAAAGGCACGCCCGGATAGGAATGGTGCTCGGCATGGTACGGCATGTTCCAGGCGAGTTTGCGAACGAGCCATGTGGTTGTCATCGTCCTGCTGTTCTCCAGCATATTGGCAACGAAGGCGCAACGCCCATGCTCAGCGAGAAGATAGAGGCGCAGGAACGGCTGTCCAAGTATTGCCGGAATGACCCAAATGAAAAGCAGCACCGCAGACTGGAGATAGACCGAAAGCGCGGCAAGTGTCGCATAGGCGAAAATCATGATCTGCGCCTCGTGCCGCACCTTGTCCTTTCCCTTGGGTGGAACGTAGGGATCATCGCAACGACCCATAGCGTTCCTCGCAAGGGTTTTCATCTGGCCCAACCAGACGGGGATTCCGGAAAGGTGTACCACGTAATCTCTCAACGTCTCCGGCTTTGGCGTGGCGAGTTCGGGATCGTTATCGGGATCCTGGGTGAAACGGTGATGAGCGAAGTGAAAATAGCGGAACCAGTCGGCCGGAAGCACGATAACGAAGCCGGATATACGCGCGACAATATCGTTGAGCCATTGTGTCTTGAATGGGGTGCGGTGAACGGCTTCGTGCAGAAGCGT
The DNA here is from genome assembly GCF_037994425.1 of Phyllobacterium sp. Classification (NCBI taxonomy): domain Bacteria; kingdom Pseudomonadati; phylum Pseudomonadota; class Alphaproteobacteria; order Hyphomicrobiales; family Phyllobacteriaceae; genus Phyllobacterium; species Phyllobacterium sp. The sequence goes on along the minus strand of NZ_JBBNAM010000355.1, from coordinate 6,616 downwards.
GAACAGGAATACGATGAGTATCCCCTGCGGTAACATCAGCAATGGCCAGAAGGGTACCCGCGCGGCAATCAACAGCCCCAATACGGCAATCGCGCTCCAATGCAAGCCAAGCTGCAGCAAGCCGGCCCGATCCGACTTGGCGGTGAGGCGGTCACGCTGCTCCTGGGTCAGCGAGGCGATAATGGTGCGATGGTCCATGTCAGGCCTGCTCATTGACATCAACGTCGTGATGTTACGCATGCACAGAACAGTTTAAAGCCAGTAATTCGGCATTCTCATGTCGTATTCGTAAACACGAGAACGCGCAACGGCGCACCCACTCGCCGCCGAGCGCCCAGGGTTGGCCTGTCAGCCTTGCCGCCGCAGGAACGGCATCACCGAAGTGCTGGTGTCATGCATTGCGGCTGCTGCGCCTTCGACTGCTGCTGCGTCGTCCTGGTCGATGCCTGTGGCGACGACCGATACGCGAAACACGCCTTCGAGTGCGTCGTCGAAGGTTGCGCCAAGGATGATATTGGCCTCGTCATCGACCTCTTCGCGAATGCGCGAGGCCGCGACATCAACTTCGAAGAGCGTCATGTCGCGACCGCCCGAGATGGACACGAGTACACCCTTCGCACCTTTCATCGAGGCGACATCGAGTAACGGGTTGGCGATCGCGGCTTCTGCGGCGGTCTTGGCGCGCTCTTCACCGGTGGCTTCACCGGTGCCCATCATGGCGCGGCCCATGTCACGCATGACGGAACGCACGTCGGCAAAATCGAGGTTGATCAGCCCTTCTCGCACCATCAGGTCGGTGATGCAGGCGACGCCGGAATAAAGCACCCTATCGGCCATCGCAAAGGCGTCGGCGAAGGTCGTCGAGGCATTCGCCACGCGGAAAAGGTTCTGGTTGGGTATGACGATGACCGTGTCGGCGCTGGCACGAAGCTCCTTCAAGCCATCTTCCGCCATTCGCATGCGGCGCGTGCCTTCGAACGTGAAGGGCTTGGTGACGACCGCGACCGTCAGGATGCCCGCGGCGCGGGCGGCTCGAGCAATGACCGGCGCCGCACCCGTTCCGGTGCCGCCGCCCATGCCGGCTGTAACAAAGCACATATGGGTGCCGGACAGGTAATCCATAATCTCGTCAATGCATTCCTCGGCTGCCGCGCGGCCGATTTCCGGAGCGGACCCGGCGCCGAGGCCCTGGGTGACGTGGGCCCCGAGTTGGATCAGGCGTTCGGCCTTGGACATGGTCAGGGCCTGCGCGTCCGTATTCGCAACGATGAAGTCCGTGCCCTCGAGCTTTTCGCGGATCATGTTGTTGACCGCGTTGCCACCACCTCCGCCGACACCGAAAACGGTGATGTTGGGTTTCATCTCGGAAATTTCCGGCTTTCTGAGGTTGATGGACATTCTGGTTCCTTCGTGTGCTGATCTGCCCGCCGCATGTCAAATCGCGGCTTTCAATTCCGGCAGGGGGCGAATCAAAAATCGTGCTCCGGAACATACGCAAAGAATCAGACGCAGCAATTCTGCGCAACCCCAAGGCACTTGTTATCGGGGTTGCGCAGCGTCATTCAGCGTGAAAACGGGAGGATTGCGCGCAGGCGCGGATCACGCAGGTAAAGGCCGCCCCAGAGGATGAGGCCAAGATAGACGCCGAAAAGCAGATGGCTGAAGAGTGGGTTGCCCACCCGCACCTGTGTTGCAATTGCTCCGCCCATATAGCCGGTGAGGAGGATCGCGCCGAGGACTGAGGTTTGCGGTAGCGCGTATAGTATCGTGCACACCAGCCCGAGTATGCCGAGCCCGCGCGCAAAGCCGACACTCGCTGGAAGCCCGAGTTCGCTGGAAGTTTGAAGGACGACATCGAGCGGGACAAGCTTGATGCCGCTGTCAAAGAGCATGAAGATGATAATAAGGCCGCTCATGATGCGACCGGCCCATAGGGCCGTGTTGGATACAGGAGCGGTTTCTAAAATTGTTTGCATGGTATTCGCCTCGCAGGTTGTGTTTCCCGCTAAGGACGTTGTCGGAGGTTCGCCTCCGACAAGCATGCAAAAATATTCTACCTAAGCTATTTGGCTGCCGGAGTTACGCGCCAAACCGTGTTGCCGACATCATCGGCAACGAGAAGCGCGCCCTTGTTGTCGACCGCAACGCCGACGGGTCGTCCCATGGCCCTGTCCTGCGCATTGATGAAGCCGGTAAGAACGTCTTGCGGGGCCCCATGCGGCTTTCCGTCTTTGAAGGGCACGAAAATCACCTTGTAGCCGCTGCGCGGCTTGCGGTTCCACGAGCCGTGCTGGCCGATGAAGGCGCCGCCTTTATATTCGGGACCGAGAAGGGACGCCATGTAGAAAGTCAGGCCTAGCGATGCCGTGTGGGCACCAAGCGCATAGTCTGGCTTGATCGCGCGGCTGACGAGATCGGGCTGCTGCGGCTTCACCCGCGTGTCGACATGTTGGCCGAAATAGCTGTACGGCCAGCCATAGAAGGCGCCGTCCTTCACCGATGTCATGTAGTCCGGCACGAGATCATTGCCGAGCTCGTCACGTTCGTTGACCACGACCCAGAGCCTGCCGTCATCGGGGTTCCAGGAGAGGCCGTTAGGGTTGCGTAGTCCCGAAGCGAAGAGTCGGGTCTTGCGGCTCGCTAGGTCGACCTCGAGGACCGCAGCCCGATTCTGTTCCGCTTCGATGCCGTTTTCACCGACATTGCTGTTGGAGCCGACGGTGGCGTAGAGTTTTTTGCCGTCGGGACTAGCGATCACGTCCTTGGTCCAGTGGTGATTAATTGGTCCGCCCGGCAGGTCGACGATTTTTTCAGGCTCCACATGGATTGTGGTTTCTCCGTTCCTATAGGGGAATGCAACGATGGCATCCGTATTGGCGATGTAGAGCTTGCCGCCCGAAAGCGTCATGCCGAAGGGCGAATTCAAGCCTTCAAGAAACGTTTCCTTGGTATCGGCTATGCCATCCTGGTTGGTGTCGCGCAGAAGGACGATGCGGTTCGGGGTTTCCACACCAGCGCCGGCCCGTTTCATGAACCAACCCATGATCCATTTCTTCAGACTGAAGCCTTCATCATGCTGTTGGGGCGCATTGGTCTCGGCAACAAGCACGTCGCCGTTCGGAAGGACGTGCAGCCAGCGCGGGTGATCGAGACCCCGGGCAAAAGGAGTGACCTTCAGTCCCGGTGCGGCCAGCGGCGCCTCACCTTCTGACCAAGGCTCAGTCTTGGCTACGTTGACGGTCGGAACCAACGACATGTCCGGCTCGGGCAGCGCGGGATCGGGACCGTAGCCAACCTCATATCTAGCCGGCGTCTGCGCGAAAGATGTGCTTCCGGCAATGCCTGCGACAAGAAACCCAACCACTACACGTCTTGCCTGTTTCATGGACGTATCCTGTTGGAAAATGGGCTGCCGCGAAGCAAGCCTAGCACATTAACGCACGAGGAGCTTTTGGGTTCAGGCAGGATTTTTGGGCCTCGGCGGCCGGCAGAAGACCAAGTCACTTGTCGAGAATGAAGGCACGAAATGTTCGATCGAGATCGAGCTAATCGCTGTTTACGGTGACGTCTTGCGATCAGATTCTCGTTGATGCCTTGGCCATCTCGGCTATCCTTGCTTGAACTTCCCGAGGAACCAGGCATTTTTTTGCGCGTTAAGGCTGCCATGGACAGGTACGTCACCGAAGGTGAGACACCGGATGCGAACTCGCTGACCGAGTTGAAAGCGGAAGCCGAGCATTGCCGGCGTTGCGATCTCTACAAGCATGCGACTCAGATGGTCTTCGGGCACGGACCTTCGCGGGCCAGGATCGTTCTCGTTGGCGAACAGCCCGGCGACAAGGAGGATCTGGCAGGCAAGCCGTTCGTCGGGCGGGCAGGCATGGTGCTTGACGAATGTCTGGCGCAAGCCGATGTCGATCGCGACCAATGCTACGTGACGAATGCGGTCAAGCACTTCAAGTTCGAGCAGCGCGGCAAGCGAAGGCTCCACTCCAAGCCTAATGCCGGCGAAATCGAAGCGTGTTCCTGGTGGCTCAACAACGAGTTGCGGCTCATCAATCCAAAAATTGTCGTGGCACTCGGCGGCACGGCGGCAGCGGCCCTCCTTGGCAGTTCTATCCGCGTCATGCGCGATCGTGGCAAGGTCATTCAATCCACATTGTTTCCGCCGGTCCTCGTTACCATTCACCCTTCCTACATTTTGAGAATACGCGATCGGGTCGATGCCGAGGCCGAGAAAAGGGCCTTCGTGAGGGACCTTTCCGCAATCGGCGCACTTGCCACCTGATACAACTATTTGTTCCGATCAGCCTGGATTCGGGATACTGATAAGCTCTCATCCCCGCGACTGATTCAGGTGAGCATGAAATCCTCGAAGCCAGCAGACGCAATTATCGACAATCTTCTGTCACTCCAGGCAGACAGCCTTGCCTTGGTCGCCGTCTATGACGAAGACGATATGCTCCGCTATGCCAATGGCAGCTTTCGCGTCGCCTATCACCTCGCCCCCGGCGAGGAATTGAGCTGGGGCGACATTATGCGGCGCAACTACCATGCCGGCGTCGGCACCGTATTGAAAACGACGGATTTCGAAGAGTGGCTTCGCTCCACCCAGTCGCGGCGCGGCAAGACGGCGTTTCGGTCATTCGAAACTGATCTGAATGATGGGCGCTGGCTCTGGATGACGGAGACCGTCCAGTCAAACGGCTGGATGTTGTGCATCGCCAGCGATATCACTCCGCTGCGCGCTGATGACCGGTGGTTGCGACAGGATCGCGATCTTGCCCTGCGCGCCTCACAGACCGACGAGCTGACTGGCATCGCCAACCGCCGTTTCATCATGGCAAGGCTCGAGGCGCTGGTGAGCAAACCAGCGCCGGACGGAGTCGACATCGGGTGCATCGCCGTTCTCGATATTGATTATTTCAAATCGATCAACGACCGCTACGGGCACCAATTCGGCGACGTGGTTCTTCTCGATTTCGCCCGGCACGGACACTCATTTGTCAGACGTCTCGACTGTTTCGGCAGGATTGGCGGCGAGGAGTTCATGTTCATTCTGCCGGACACCAATCTCGAAAACGGCATCGCTATCCTGGAGAGAGTGTTCGCGAAGATTCGCACGTCGCGGCCGCTCCCGGCATATCCGGAGTTTTCCTATACATGCTCGGCGGGCATGACGGCACTGAAGCCTGGCGACAGCGCGCAGGAAGCTTTTGCCCGAGCCGACAAAGGGCTTTATCGGGCAAAGCTCGAGGGCAGAGACCGCATCGTCGCCAACTAACGTGGCGGCGAATGGTTACCTTTCGTCCGGAGAGCCGAAAATTGCCGCTGTCGCCCAGGCGCGCTCGAGACGATCCAGCGTTTCGAAGGCGATCTCCATCCGGCGCATATTCTCTGGGTCGCCGGCCACCAAGTGGTGATATTTCTCCGTGATCTCCGTCAGATCGGCGCACAGCTCCTGCGCCTTCTTCGTCAGACGCACGCGGATAGTGCGCCGGTCGCGCGGAAGGGGAATGCGTTCGATGTAGCCGCACTCGCCGAGTTGCTTGAGATAGTAGGAAAGGTTCGTACCACCATACGGCCCGCGGTCCATGAGCTGGCCGACCGAAAGCTCGTCATTGCCGATTGTCAGTAGCAGCATCGCATGGGCGGGGCCGATCTCGCGCACACCGAGCCGGGTCATCTCAGCTTGCAGGAATGTGGCGAAGCGGCGATTGGCACGCTCGAGCGTCCGTCCCAATTCAAAGTGAGTGATAACCGTGGTATGCGAAGACGTACGCTTGCGGCGCGGCGTTTCCACCACGTCGAGTTCGTCCATACCCTCCTTGATAGGGTCGGCTTCGACGAGATTGTGCAGCAAATGCGAAATCATTAAGCGCTCCTGAAATCAGTGTGCCACCGGGGAAAAAGGTATTTTCGCACGTGCGAAGGGGGAATTACGCGACGCACAATACCAGAAAAGAGCCGGGACTAGAAGGCATAATTAATACTAAAGGACTAGTTGATGTGGCATTTGCCCTCTGCGACCCTCGGGTCGGGAGGAATGAATATAGTTGGCAAACTGGTTGAACGTTCTGCGGGAGAAGAACGAATTGGCCACGGTATTGGGAAAGAAAATTCCCAAGATGCTGGCGCACGAGGCACTATCGCTCGAACAGGTGACCGAGCTCTACAAATTTCTTGAAAGTCACGCGCGCGGCATGGAGGAAATCCGCGCTGAGATGGAAGGCGAAGACCTGCCCGAATCCTACTATCAGGTGGCCGAAGACCTCGACCTCGTTTTCACCGACCTCGCGGCAACAGCGGCGGAGCGGCTCCGCGACATGCGTACAGGACCATCTGACCCTTGCACAGGATGACGAACGATGCTGGATTGAATGCGAGTTCACCAGTGCAGGATAATCGCATGAAACATCCGGATATCAGGACAACGCCGCTGCCTACGGGCGAAAGTGTTCCTGTCCTAGCATTACAGTTGCATATTTATCTGTAGTCTGAATCTATGGGTCTCCATGATTCGGAGGTCATGGATGACAGGTGCATCAATCGAGACGACGCTTGAACTTTGGGCATCATCGCTGCGTGACGTGAAAGCCCGTATGCGCGGACTGTT